>SXSP01000372.1 GCA_005792225.1 Bdellovibrionales bacterium
AAGGTGCGTCGGCGCATCACCTCTTGTTCAAAGGGCAAACCTTGGGAAGCTTGAGCGGTATTTTGAGTGTCTGACATGGGTCGACAAGCTATCAAAGCCGCCCCAAGCCCGCAACCTCACTCGCGAAACTTTCGCAGGATTCGACGGTGACGCCAGAGCTTCCATCGGTAGATCGCCCGCGAAAGCGGCAGAACGAGGGATCCGAGAACGGCCAACGCCCACCCCTCCCCGTCGCTGACCACCGAAACACAAAGGGCGGGTGGACGGTAAGCACGTAACGGGAGCCCGCGAGCGGCCGCGAGCCAATTCGCGGCGAGTGTGGATCCCTGATGAAGCGAGTGGATTGCAAGTTGCGGCTCGGCCCTAAAGCGCGCGACCGAACCTGCTGCGAAAACGTTCCCGTTTGAGGTGCGAAAGCACCGATCGATCGTGAGATACCCCCGCTCCTCATGCTCAAGCGGAAGGTCTTGGATCCACTGCTGCGGTCGTGGAGTGGTGGCGATCGAAGTGAAGTCGGATCTGACGGCGATTCCGTTGTCGAGAAGGACCGCTTCGCGACGAACTTCGCGCGCGCGGCTTTCGAGCATGATCCGAGCCCGGAATTTCTTCAGCGAAGCCTCGAGAATTCGCGCGACGCGAGAGGGTTGCCGAGGGACGAGTCGACTCTCGGATTCGATGAGCGTTAACTTAAGATCACTTCTGGGCCAACGCGCTCGATATCGCTGAGCTAACGCGAGCGCCATCTCGGATCCGCGAACTCCGCCTCCGATTTGCACGATATGGGCCTCGCCCGACCCATCCCCTCGATCGAGAAACTTATCGAAGTCCGCATGAAACTCGAATTCGGGCGCAATAGCGTGACCATTGTCTTCGGCCGCTTGCAGGAGACTGAGGTCAGGCTCAGTACCGGTGTTGATCGAGAGCAAATCGAACTCGAGGGATGCGCCACTCTTGAGCCGAACGCGGTGGCCGACGAGATCGACTTCCACTGCCTCATCGATCCTGAGCCGCACATTGGCTCGCGCGCAGAGCCTTCCGAGATCGATGCGGGTTTCTTCAGGCTCGAGTCTCCCCGAGACGACCGAAGAGAAAAGCCCTCCTGCGGAAGCAAACGGCGTTTTCGAGACGAGATCGATCTCGAGGTCGTCGCTAAATCCCAAATTTGCCGCTTCGAGGAGCGCGCGAGCATGAGCCTGGCCGCCCCCGAGGAGCACGAGCTTTTTCATCGTGCAATCATCTTCCACGAGAAAGGTTTAGCGCAAGCGGTCTTTAGTTGCCACCGCGCACACTCCCGAGAGACGCTGGAAGGTATGACAACTCAAGGTACGACTCACTCCTCGCTCGCCATCGCTCATCGCCTCGAACTTCGCCAGAAGAAACTAAAGGCGCGACTTGAGAAGACCCGCGCCCGCCTCAAAACCTACCAAAACTCCCGGCTCGCGACCGGCGTGATCTTTTTTCTCGCGCTCATCGTTTTAACTTTGCGACCAGAGCTTCGGCTCGAGCTTCCAGTTCTCGCCGTGTTCCTCGGCTTGTTTATCTGGCTCGTGATCGCCACGCGAAGGATTGCCAGATTTTTGGAGCGCCTGGAACGCCTCAATGTTTTCTTTGATCGCCAACGCAGGCGCGCTCTGGGCGGCCAGCCCCCTGAGCGTGAGTGGAAACAAGTGATCGAGATCGCGGAGAAGATGAGACTTCCGCGCGATCTCGGCCTCTTCGGTGCTCAGTCGTTCTGGACCTTGATCGACGAGACGGTCACCGACGGCGGATTAAAGCGTCTTCTCCAGTGGATCAGCGAGGAGCCGCGTCCCCGCGATGAGATCCTGCGCCGCCAAAATTTGATTCGCTCACTCCGCCAGGAAGCTTGGTTTTTTACACGCTTAACACTTGAGGCTTCGGGAAAAAATGAGTCCCGCCTCTCAAGCTCGCAAGTTGAGGCGTTCCTCTCGCAATCGTTCGTTGAAGGGCGTTTTCAATTGGTCTTCGCGCTCAACCTCTTCGTGTGGCTGGGGGCATTGGCCGTCGTGATTCTCGCGATGCAGATGGGTTGGGGAATCGGCGGTTATGCGGTTCTCGTTTTCTCTGCCGTGAGTCTCGGAAGCGTAAATAAAGTCATCTCGGCGTTCGGAAAGGGCGTCGGTCTCGCCCATCACTTGAGTGAACTCGCGCCCCTCTTTGCCGCGCTCGAAAAACGTCTTGGCTGGAATCTTCGATTGCGCACACTCTTCCCTCAAACTTACGGTGAGGGGCCGTCGCGCCAAGTGCGAAAACTCAACCGCGTGCTCGCCTTCTTGGGCACGCAAACAAATCCGCTTCTTCACCTTCTTCTGAACGCTTTTCTCCCCTGGACGATCACGGCCGCGTTCTTTCTTGAGCGGCGAAGAAAGCGGATTCAGAACACCTTCCCGGTGTGCATGAGTGAACTCGCGGAGTTCGAAGCTCTCGGATCTCTCGTCATCTTAGATCGTTACCAAACACGTGTTTATCCCGTGGTTCAAGAAGGCGCTCACAGCCTGGATCTCAAGGCGGTCTTTCACCCCCTTCTTGATCGGAAGAAAGTTGTCGCCAACGATTTCGCTTTCGCGGGCGGAAAGAGCCTGGGTCTTCTTACGGGCTCGAACATGTCAGGAAAATCGACCTTCCTTCGCACCGTGGGATTAAATCAGATTCTCGCGAATATCGGAGCTCCCGTTTTCGCGGATGCGATGACGACGGCGCCCTTGAAGATTGAGACTTGCATCGAAGTCAGCGACTCGCTTAGAGATGGGTTTTCATATTTCTACGCCGAAGTTCGGCGCCTTCGCGATATCCTGTCCAGTGCGACTTCGGATTTAGCGGGACAGCCGGTTCTCTACCTCATCGATGAGATCTTTCGTGGCACGAATAACCGCGAGCGCCAAATCGGGAGCCGCGCGGTCATCCGCTCGCTCGCTTCATCGAGGACCGCCATCGGATTCGTCTCGACCCACGATCTTGAGCTCGTCAGCCTTGAAACAACGAGCCCGCGAATTTTGAACCTCCATTTCAGGGAGGACATCGATGCCGCGGGAAAGATGGTTTTCTCATACCACCTCCGCCCGGGCCCATGCCCGACCACCAACGCCCTGAAAATCATGCAAGCCGAGGGAATCGACCTGACGGGGGCCGAAGACGGTTAAGAGCCGCTTAACTTTTTCAAATGCCGCCGAC
>SXSP01000373.1 GCA_005792225.1 Bdellovibrionales bacterium
GCTGAACACCGCGATTACTTTCATGAGGAACCTGGTCCGGTCATTATGGGAGACGGCAACGTCCTCCGGGAACAATGCACGGTGAACGGAGGAAGTAACGGCGTAACGCAAATGGGTTCCGAGATCATTATGCTGAAAGGTGCTCATGTTGGCCATGATGCAATAGTTCGGAATCGGGCTACGCTCTCTTCGTTTACCGTGTTAAGCGGTCATACGATTATCGGTGAGGGCGCAAATTTGGGTCTTCACACGGTTGTGCATCAGTACAGGTCCGTCGGCGCCTTTGCGATGGTCGGAATGAATTCCTCAATTACAAGAGATTTGCCACCATTTGCCGTATCGTTCGGATCACCAGCGCGGCACCACCGGGTCAATCGAGTCGGACTCGAGCGGGCAGGTGTCACTTCTGCAGAGATAGAGCGGTTCGAGAATTGGTACCGGTTGTACAGCGACGGCGAGGTTCTACCTCCGCTCAATCACGCCTTCTCAAAATTCCTGGATCAGTACGCCGCAGACTGCGCGACTTATCAACCGAAGCCCAAGAACAGGGCCGCTTAATGGACGGGATGAGGGGAGAGGCGAATCATCTCCCGCTCCCGGCGTATCTCCGGTTTTACATAGAGCGCGAGGGTCTCGAGTAGAGCTCGGCGACTGATCGGCTTCATCAAGTACGCATTCGCGCCCGATCTTTGGGCCTCTTGGCGATCCTCTCTCATCACGTGGGCCGAAAGAGCGATAATCGGATTTTCGAAGTTCTTCGCGCGCAGGCGTCTGATCGCTTCGAAACCATCCATCTCGGGCATCTCGATGTCCATGAGAACAACGTCGGGTTTCAGCTCCATCGCGCGCTCGATTCCTTCTTGGCCGCGCGAAGCGGTGACAACTTCGGCGCCCACAATTCGGAGCATGCGACTGACGAGAACGGCGCTGTCGGGAGAGTCATCGACGACGAGAATTTTGACGCCGTCGAGAGCGTGCGGATCATCAGGAGAAATTTCCGCGTGCTGCGGGATCGAAAGGCGCTCGAAGAAGTCCGTCACCTCGTTCACCTGACCCGCATCGATCGTGATCAAAAACGAAGTTCCCTTGCGGTCGCTTTTAGCGAGCTTCACGTCTCCACCGAGGCCGCGCGCCAGTTTGCGCGCGACGGTGAGCCCAAGACCCGTCCCGCCGTGACTGGGCTGGCTCTTCATTTCGCCCGATTCACGCTCAAATGGTTTGAACAATTTTTTGCGAATCTCGGCTGCGATTCCCGGTCCTTGATCGTTCACGATGAAGGCGACCTCACGTCGATGCGTGCTCGTCGTCGAAGCCATCGCCGTCAGCTTCACGAGCCCGGCGTCGGAGTAGCGGATCGCATTTCCAACGACTTGCCTTAAAAGCTGCATGATCTGTTCGGGATCTGATTCGATGTATGTAGGAATCGAACCGCGAAGGTGGATTTGAAATTTCAAACCCTTTTCCTCGGCCATGGGGGCGAAAGTTGAATACGCCTTCTCCATGAACTCCGGGAGCGACATGCGTTTTCGATTCACGACAAACGAGCTCGGGCTGAGTTCAGCGACATCTAGCAGATCAGTGACGAGATGGGTGAGTTGAGCCGCATTTTTTTTGAGGCGTTCGGCGTACGAGTGCTTCTCGTCTTGGGTGAGAGTGTCGCTGGCGAGTGCCTCGGAGAATCCCAACACCGCCGATAAAGGCGCGCGAATTTCGTGGCTCATGTTGGCGATGAAATTCCCCTTCAGCTGATTTGCCTGCTCCGCTCGGTCGCGGCCGGCTTCCGCATTTTCGAAGGCGGTCTCGAGGTCTTTACGCTCTTTGCAGACGAAATAGAAGAGCGAGCAAATCAAAGTGGAAACGCCCACGAAAGTTCCGAGAGTGATTAAGCCTTGAAGAGACTTTCCGAAAAAGAAGGTGCCGATCGGGGCGATAAAAAAGAGATCGATCAAGAGTGTGGAAAGTGCGACGGAAAGAAGACCAGCGCGAAGGCCGCCGAGCCAAGAGCAGAAAGCCGCCGCCGCAACGAACAATAGAAACGGCGGAAAGCTTCCGACCGCCCGGGTGAGTGCGAAATCAAGACCGAACGCCACGGCAACGGTGCAGATCGCGACAAAATAAGAATGGTCTTCGAGTTTCTGCCTCACGGACCGGCACCTCTCCTGCTCGGAAGAAATCGTACTATGGAAAATGCGGATTTTCTGCGGTCGACCCCACAGTTCGCATTCTATTGACATCTCTTTACATAAGATCAGGAAAGTTGGGACCTAAATTCACATCTTGGGTCGGTATCGACGATATCTCACCAGCTGAAGGAACATTTTCATGCCGTCTCGAACGAGCCGTACTTTAGACGGGCGCTTCTCCGGGCTCACCTGGATCGGAATCTCCGTCACCCTGCCCATTTGCTCGGCACGATCGATGATCTCGATGGCGTAGAAAAAATCGTTAGCCTTAAAATCCGCAAACTGCGCGGCCAGATCTCCGCGTAGAAAAATGGAACCTTGGGTATCTTGTGTTTTAAGTCCGAGAAATGCTCTTCGTAGGATGGAGAAAACCGCGGACCCCAAACGCCTGCGCCAATCCCGAGGGGCAATCGAGCGAGGATGACTCTTGCTTCCCACGAAAGCGACCGTCTCCGATCTCTCGGATTGCGAAACGGCCAGTAGACCCTCGAGATCCGTGAACGCAAAAGGCAAATCTGCAGCCGCGAAAACAACCCAATCCTGATTTGTGAGCGATTCGTTTTTAAGTTTTTCGAGGCCCATGCGGAACGCGACGCCCATTCCTTTTTCGTCGCTGTGAAGCGCGTGGATGCGGCCGGGGTGACGGAGTGAGAGGTCCTGCATCATCTGCCAGGTGCGATCGGTGCTTCCGTTGTCGAGAAGAAGAATTTGGGAGCCCGGAAAGCGCTGAGTGATTTCCTCGAGTTTTCGGCAGAGCGGGAAGAGAAGCGCTTCCTCGTTGTAAGCGGCAATCATGTAGAAGAACCTGTTCATGACCTGGATGTTCCTCTGGGTTCAACTTAACGACAACTTCATTTTTCTGTCGCTCGACAAATTTATTTGCGCCAGAATATAGCGATGGAAAAACCGAATTTTGGGAGCGCGGGCGCAACGGACGAACGCGACCAAAGGCGCGATGGAGAACAGGCTGACGGGCGCGCTCAGCTCTTGGCCCTTCTCCTCGATGAGCTCCCGCAAATGGCGTGGATCAGCAGCATCGAAGCCGAAATCACGTACGTGAATCCACGTCTTCGTGAATTCATGGGACCCGTGCAGGGCGCCGGTCTTCAATCATCGCAGTGGGGCCAACAGATTCATCCCGAAGATCGAACGGCTGCGGTGGAAAAGTGGGAGCACTTCCTCAAGACCGGCGAAGCCTATGACATTCGAATTCGCATTCGTCGTGCCGACGGAATCTACCGCTGGGTCCTCGTGCGAAGCTTTCCGATTCGATCGCCCGAAGGCGCCGTCACGCACGTGGCCGGCACTCTCATGGACATTCACGACCTCGAGACGAATCACCAGCGAATGGAGAAGCTTCAGCGGGTGAGCGCAGCACTCTCCGGCGCACTCACGCGAGATGAAGTCGCGCAGACGGTCATTCACGAGGGCATGAAAGCGACGGATGCCACGAGCGGGGTCTTGGGTATGGCGAGCGAGTCTCGCGATCGTCTTCAGACGCTTTACTTTGAAGGCGGGCTTGAGGAAAAAGAACTCGTCGGATTCAAGGACGCGCCCATCGACAAAGAACTTCCGATGAGCACTGTACTCCTCACGGGAGAGCCGCTCTTTTTTGATGACACCAAAGAGTTGATTCGGCGCTTTCCGCGCGTAAAGGGCCTCGTCGAATCGTCGCAAGACGAAGCGTTCGTTGCGCTTCCGCTGATCGCTCAGAACGTCGCGATCGGCGTGATGGCATTTGGCTTCAAGGACGCGCCCGACATGTCGGTCGACTTCAAAAATTTTTTGATGACACTCGCCGGGCAGGGAGCGCAGGCGCTCGAGCGCGCGCGGATCTTTGATCTCGAGCGAAGCGCGCGGGCGCAAGTGGAGCGCAGCGAGGCTCGTCTGCGCATGGCGCTTGAAGCTTCGGACGTGGGACTCTGGGATTGGGATCTCGGGGCCGATAAACTTTGGTGGGCGGGCTCCTACGCGAAAATTTTCGGATACGAAAAATTACCGGCCGATTGGACGGCACGGAGCTTCCTCTCGCACATTCATCCAGATGACCGCGAGTCCGTCCGTGCGCAATTTGACGAATTTTTTGCGAACCCCACGAAGAAAGACTACTCGCGCGAACGCCGCATTGTGACGCCTCAGGGGAAGATCGTATGGACTCGGTCCATGGGTACGGTCGAGAGAGATCCACAGGGAAAACCCCTTCGGTCTTTCGGCGTCTTGGTCGACATCACCCAACACAAGGGTGTCGAGGAAGCCTTAAAACTCGCTAAAGAAGAGGCGGAAGTCGCGAGTTCCGCCAAAACGGCATTCGTCGCGAACATGAGCCACGAATTTCGAACACCGTTGACCGCGATTCTTGGCTTCACGGAGTTCCTCGCCAAAGAGGGCTTAACTTCGGATAAACGATCGAACTACGCCGATGGAATTCGCCGAAACGGGCAAGTGCTCTTAAAGCTCGTCGAAGACATTCTCGATCTCTCGCGGGTGGAGGCGGGACGCATTCGCCTGGATCTCCAAGCCTCAAGCCCGCGGATCATTCTCGAGGACGTGGTCGAAATCTTCCGCCCGGATGTCGAGAAGAAGGCCATCGAACTCAATATTATCGGTTTAGATGCGCGTCCTCCGCGTTTCGTAACGGATCCCGTTCGACTCCGTCAGATCTTGATGAATCTCGTGGGGAACGCGGTGAAGTTCACGGACAAGGGTTCCGTGTCGATCGAAGTCAAGGTTCGCACGATCGCGCCGACGAGCTACCTCGAAGTCTTTGTGAGAGACACAGGTGCCGGCCTTTCTCCCTCGCAAGTCGGAAAGCTTTTTCGACCTTTCGGGCAAGCGGAGACATCAACGAGCCGCAGATTCGGCGGAACCGGGCTCGGACTTTTCATTTCTCGTGGCTTAGCGCGCGCGCTGGGCGGCGAAGTGGAGCTTCTCGAATCAGAGCTGGGAAAGGGCAGTCTCTTCGTCTTGCGTTTGGCGGATTTGAAAGATCAGCTCTCGGTGCCGACCGAGAACGTTGCGGGCGAGAGTGCCGTCTCCGAAAAATTCAAAGGGCAAAAGATCCTGATCGCCGAGGACACCGAGGATCTGCGCGATTTTCTCGGAGTCTACCTCCGTGATGCGGGCTGCGAAGTCGACTTCGCCGAGAACGGAGCGAAAGCGGTGGAGCTCGCCACACTCGGCGATTACGACATCGTGCTGATGGATCTTCACATGCCGATCATGGACGGATACGAGGCGACTCGCGCTCTCCGCGAAAATGGATACCGCGTTCCGATCGTCGCGTTCACCGCGCGCAACCAGCCGGAAGATCGCGTGAAGTGCTTCGAGATGGGTTTCGATGCCTTTCTCTCAAAACCGCTGAGCCTGAGGGATCTCGAGGGAACTCTCCGTCGTCTCTTCCGGAGACAAAAGTAGAATCACGCGACTCGCGAACGAAAGATCGCGAGATTTCCGCCGTCGTGCGTGCGCTCGGCGGCCCAGTGGGGCTCATCCTTCATCACGTCATTGACCCAATTGGCCGCGGCCCCTCTAGCGAGGATCGTCACCGCGCGGTCCCGGCCGTAGCCCCGAATCTGTTCGAGAACGTGAATATAAGTTTCACGAGTGAACGGGTCCCACATGTAGTAGACGTCCGCAACGGGGATCGCGAAAGCTTTCTCGGAAAGATCCTGCGTTTTGAAGCTGACGGAGCCTGAAACTCCCGCGCGAGCCGCGGCGATCTCTGAGGCCGTCACTCGATGCGAAACGAACTCGTACCCGACGAACTGAATATCAGGCCTCAGGAGTCCGATGACGAGACCCACGCGTCCAAACCCCGAACCTAGATCGATCCACTTGGCACCCTCTTGAGATTTTGCGAGTTCAAGTGCGAGGAGAACCGTGGCGTAAGAGGATTGCACGCCGGCACCCGCGTTTTCGTAAACACGCTCGACGCATTTCGGATCGCGGCTCATGGTTTCATCTGACGCGTAATCAAGGCCCAAGATCCAATCGAGATGATCGAAGGCTCGGTAGAGCGAGTTCTCGAAGGAGCCGTCTTCGGTTCGCGCAGCGCCTCTTGCGTGCTCGTTCATTTTCTGAAGCACCGATGATGCAAAGGAGTGAAAGGCGCCATCGCCTGGCAGCGCACGCGCGAGTTCGCCACTCGCGA
>SXSP01000374.1 GCA_005792225.1 Bdellovibrionales bacterium
ACTACCTAAACCACGGCTCCGGCCTGTGGTCTTGGCTGACCTCGCTTGACCACAAGCGAATCGGCATCCTCTATTTCATCACGGTCATGACGTTCTTCCTGATCGGGGGAATCTTCGCGCTCTTGATCCGCACGGAGCTCTTCTCGACCGGCGAGACGATCATGGATGCCGCGAAATACACGAAGGTGATGACTTACCACGGAGCCGTCATGGTCTTCATGGTCATCATCCCCGGGATTCCGGCGTTTCTTGGTAACTTCTTCCTGCCGATCCAAATCGGCGCGAAGGACGTCGCGTTCCCGAGACTGAACCTCCTCAGCTGGTACTGCCTTCTTTTGGGGGCAGCGGTTGCTTTGAGCTCGCTCTTCTTCGGCGGAGCGGATACCGGTTGGACGTTCTACACTCCGTACTCGGTCCAGCTCCGTCCCGCGGTGATGCTCGTCGCGGTCGGCGCGTTCATCGCCGGCTTCTCGTCGATCCTCACGGGACTGAATTTCGTGGCGACGACTCACAAGCTCCGTGCGCCGGGAATGACGATGAATCGCATTCCGCTCTTCGTTTGGGCATTGTACTCGACGGCGATTATCCAGGTTCTCGCGACTCCGGTTCTTGCGATCACGCTCCTCCTCCTCGTGATGGAGAACGTTTTCCAGATCGGTTTCTTTGACCCGGCTCTTGGCGGTGATCCCGTCCTCTTCCAGCACTTTTTCTGGTTCTATTCTCACCCTGCCGTTTACATCATGATCTTGCCGGCCTTCGGCGTGATCTCGGAGCTCATCGCGACGTTCTCGCGCAAGACGATCTTCGGTTACACGGCGATCGCGTATTCGTCTTTGGCGATCGCGGCGGTCAGCTTCTTCGTCTGGGGTCACCACATGTTCGTGTCGGGCCAATCGGAGATCGCGGGAATCATCTTCTCGTTCCTCACGATGCTCGTCGGTGTTCCGACGGCGATTAAGTTGTTCAACTGGCTTGCGACTCTTTACAAGGGTTCGATCAACTTGGCTCCGCCAATGCTCTTCGCGATGGGCTTCATGTTCCTGTTCACCATCGGTGGCGTGACGGGAATATTCTTGGCCGTGACGGCGCTCGACGTTCACTTCCATGATACGTATTTTGTAGTGGCGCACTTCCACTACGTGATGGTCGGTGGAACCCTCATGGCGATCATGGGCGGTATCTATTACTGGTTCCCCAAGATGTTCGGCCGCATGACGAACGAACTTCTCGGAAACATCTCGTTCTTCTTCATCTTCGTCGGCTTTAACGTGACGTTCTTCCCGCAGTTCGTTTTGGGTAGCATGGGTATGCCCCGTCGCTACTTCGACTACCTGCCCGCATTCGAGCCGCTCAACCGTATCTCGACGATCGGCTCTTACATGATCGGTATCGGCTTCGTCGTCGGTTTCGTCGCGGTTGTTCACGCTCTTCTGAAGGGTGAGAAAGCCGGCGCGAATCCTTGGGGCGGTAAAACGCTCGAGTGGACGACCGCGTCTCCGCCTCCTCATGAGAACTTCTTGAAAACCCCCATCGTAACGGCAGGACCTTATGAGTACCGCTAATCACCAGAACGGCCATCACTACGCTCATCACTTCGAAAGCGCTGAGCACGAGTACGAAACGGCGAAGCAGGGGATTTGGTTATTCCTCTGCACGGAAATCCTGATGTTCGGCGGACTTTTCGTCGGCTACGCGTACTTCCATCACGTGTATCCGGAGATCTTCAAAATCGGTTCGAAATTCACCGATTGGAGATTGGGTGCCGCTAACACGGTCGTGCTCCTGACGAGCTCACTGACGATGGCTCTCGGTATCTACTACAACCAGTTGGCCGATAAGAAAAAAGCCCTCACGATGCTCGGGATCACCGTCGTCTGCGGCGCGATCTTCATGCTCATCAAGTACTTCGAGTACTCGCACAAGATCCATCTGGGTCTCGCGCCGGGCTCCTGGTACCATATCAATGAAGAGGGAATCGCCGAGCTGAAAGCGAAAGGCGTCGACGCGATCCCCGGGAACCTCGCGCTCTACTTCTCGTTCTACTTCATGATGACGGGTCTCCACGGGATCCACGTTTTGATCGGGATGGGACTCATCGTTTGGGTCATGATGCGCACGGCTCGCGGCGAATTCAGCGGTGCGTACTACACTCCGGTCGAGGGCGTTGGGCTCTTCTGGCATTTGGTCGACTTGGTTTGGATCTACTTGTTCCCGCTCTTGTACCTGGTGACATAAGGAGAGATGAAGATGGCAAACGTGAAATCAAACGACCACAGCCACGATACCGAGCACCACTTCATCCCGCTTGAGACTTATTTGAAGGTCTTCGGCGCGCTGATCTTCCTCACCGTGATCACGGTTCTCGCGGCGCAAGTCGATTTCGGGGCCCTCAATGCGATCATCGCGTTCGCGATCGCTTCGGTGAAGGCGATCCTGGTCCTCGCGATCTTCATGCACTTGAAGTACGACAACATGATGAACCGGGTCATCATCGCGAGCTCGGCGTTCTTCCTGCTCGTCATGTACTTCTTCTGTATCATCGACGAAGTCACCCGCATCGTTCAGACTTCGAACCTCTAAGTTTCCAAATAGGTGTTGCGAAAAGCCTGCCTTCCAAGGCGGGCTTTTGTTTGCCCGAGCAGTAAACAAAAACAGATTATATTCGTTCACAAAATGTTTAAGTCTTGAGGTTTGACGCACTGGTCCTGCCCAAGGGATGGCGTGGAAAAACCCCAAGCGTGATGCGGTGCCTTGCTTCCGGGCGCCGGTTGGGTTAGACCGACTGTCGAATCATGAAACTATTCTTAGATCTCACGAAATCGGGCATCGTCTGCTTCGTTCTGGTCAGTGGCCTGGCCGGGTACGCGTTGAGCATGACCCCGTTTGAGCCGTGGGAATTCGGCCACCTCGCGGTCACTCTCCTCGCGCTCTACTTCTTTTCGGCGGGTAGCTTCGCGATCAATCAGGCGCAGGAGTGGCAAATCGATTCGGCGATGCCGCGAACCGTGAAGCGCCCGATTCCGAGCGGAAAAATTTCTCCGCGCCAGGCTTGGACGATTGGGATCGGCTTCGTTCTCCTGGGAACTCTCCTGGGTCTTCTCATCAGCGTGACGGTCGCGGTTCTCGGTCTACTCACCGTGGTCCTCTACAACCTTCTCTACACCCTCTATTGGAAGAGAAAGTGGGCGTTCGGTGCGGTCCCCGGAGCGATTCCCGGAGCCATGCCCGTTGTCATCGGGTACGCGGCGAACACCGATCATCTTCTTCAACCGGATGTGATCTACGCTTTCTTAATCATGTTCCTCTGGCAGATGCCGCACTTCTGGTCGATCGCGATTCGTTTCAAGGACGATTACAAGAAGGGTGGGATTCCCGTTCTTCCCGCGAAGATCGGAACGAACGCCACGTTGTTTCACATGGCGCTCTACATGTTCGCGTACGTGGGGCTTGCTCTCGCATCGCCTTGGTTCACGACGGCTTACTTCTTTTATCTTCTCGTCGTCGTGCCCTTTGCGCTCAAAGTGCTCTACGAATTCTTCCGCTACTACAACACGGGCGCGCAGGCGCGGTGGTTGCCGTTTTTTCTTTGGACGAACTTCAGCGTGTTGGTCTTCTTGATCGCACCGGTCGTCGATAAGTGGCATCGCCATTTCCTCGGCCTCGTCTGATCCTCTCGGAAGGGGGTTGTCTCATGAACCGTAAGTTCTCTCTCGTCTTGACTGTTCTTCTCGTGATGATCGTCACCCTCATGGCTCTCGGGGCGGGAGTGCGGACGATGAACGCAGGCCTTTCGTGTCCTGACTGGCCGCTCTGTTTCGGAAAGATTATTCCCGACTTCCACCCGGCCGTTTGGTTTGAATTTGTCCACCGCGCTTATGCGGGTCTCGTGGCGCTTTTGTTCGCTGGTTGCTTCTTCTATGTCTTGCGATTGAAGTCCGCGCCGCGTGCCGCGCGAATCGCCGCCGTCGCGGGTTTGGTATTCTTGGTGGCGCAGATCGTAGCCGGTGCCTTGACGGTTCTTTGGCTCGTGAAGTGGGCGGCGGTGACGTCGCACCTTCTGCTCGCCACCTTGTTTTTCTGCTCGGTCCTTTGGATGAAGTTTAACGTTCGCCCCGCGGTTGAAGAACCTGCGGTCAAAGCGCCGCGCGTTTTAAGCTTCGTGACAGGGCTGCTTTCCGTTTTGATCTTCGGGCAGATCGCACTGGGCGGAATCGTCGCTTCGACTTATGCCGGCTCCGTCTGCGTCGATTGGCCGCTCTGTAACGGTCAATGGGTGCCGACGTGGCAAGGCGCCATCGGTCACCAGGTCACTCACCGGTTCTTCGCGTACTTTCTCTCGATAGCGATTTTGGTATATGCCGTCGTTATTCAGGTGAAGTCGCGAGCTCCGTGGATGACGTCTCAGATTCTCCGCTTGAGCCGATGGAATGTCGCACTCGTTTCCGCGCAGGTCGGCGTCGGGATCGCTAATCTTATTTTATTTATCCCGCCGTCAGTGACCGTGCTCCATCAGAGCGTTGCGATCGTGCTTTTAGCGGTAAACTTGCGTTCTTATTTTGTCACCCGCGCCGTCGTGCGGACGGCGAGAGTCGCTGAGCCTCGGCCGACGATTCATGTGAATCAAGTGGTCGGCGGCGTATCCGGCTGACGAAGCGGCGAGGCTTTGATGAAGGCTTCGAGCTTCTCGCAGTTCGCGCGGACTCGATTGAGAGTCGGATAATTTGCGAGCGGAACCTTGAATCGCTCACCACTAACGAGCTGCGGAACCAAGAAGCAATCGGCTGCGGTCACTTCGTTTCCGAAGCAGTAGGTTCCCGCGTGGCGTTGCAGGAAAGTTTCGAGCGCGGTCAGTCCGTACTTCATCCAGTGCTGAATCCACTCGGTTTTTGAATTTGCGTCCGCGGAGTAGCGCTTTTCAAGTTCGCCCAAGACCCTCAAATTGAGGATCGGCTGAATGCCGCTGTTCATGATCTCGCATGCCTGTACAACCACGGCGCGCTCGTAAGGGTCTTGTGGAAAAAGTGGTGGAGTCGGTTGAATGCGCTCGAGATAATCGAGGATCGCCATGGACTGACCGATCGCGCGGCCCTTGTGCACAAGGGTCGGAACTTCGTGGCTCGGGTTGAGTTTCGTGTACTCCTCGCCGTGTTGCTCGCCACCGTTGTTTAAGAGATGCACCGGACGGTACTCGTACTCGAGACCCTTGATGTTCAATGCGATACGTACGCGGTGGGAGGCGGAACTGCGGAAGTAGTTATAGAGGATCATCACAACCTCGTGGTGTTTGATGCTGCGCAAGAAGCAAAAGGTACGCCGTACCGCAGGCGGTAGGGACTACCGCCTGCGGTACGGCGTACCTTTTACTTCCCCTGCGGCATCCATTACAACCAAGTCGTAACAGTCAATTTGGGAGCTTGAAAGTGAAACTTGGAACGCTGAAGACCCCCGGAAAACGCGATGGAGAACTCGTCGTCGTCAGCCGCGATAACAAACGTGCCGTGAAGGCGACGCAAGTCGCTCCGAACCTCCGTGAGGCGGTTGAAGATTGGGTACACGCGAAGCCGAAACTCGAGCAGCTTTTCAAAGAGCTTGAGGACGGGCGGAGAACGGATGCGTTCGAGGTGGATCAGCATGAGTTCCATTCGCCGATGCCGCGTGCGTTTCAGTGGGCAGATGGATCGGCATTTCTTCATCACGTCAAACTCGTGCGCATGGCGCGCAAGGCGGAGATGCCGGCAACACTCTATACAACTCCTTTAATGTATCAGGGGGGGAGTGACGATTTCTTGGCGCCGACGGAGCCGATTCCGCAGATTGATTTCGCGCACGGCACGGACTTCGAAGGGGAGGTCGTCGTCGTCACTGATTTCGTTCCGATGGGAATCACGCCCGAGAAGGCGCTCGAGAAAATCGTGCTCGTGATGATCGCGAATGATGTTTCACTTCGTGGTTTGATTCCCGAGGAGTTAGCGGCAGGTTTTGGCTTCTTCCAGAGCAAGCCGTCGTCGGCCTTTGCGCCATTTGCGATTACGCTGGATGAGCTCGGGTCTGAATGGCGAGAGGGGCGCGTGCACCTTCCGCTTCTCGTTGAGTATAACGGTCAGTTCTTCGGGAAGGCGAACGCGGGGCAAATGCACTTTCATTTTGGTCAACTGATCGCGCATGCGGCTCGCACGAGAAATCTTTCCGCGGGAACGATCATCGGGAGCGGCACGGTTGCCAACGAGGATCCGAACGTTGGGAGTAGCTGCTTGGCCGAAAAGCGCATGCTTGAGCAGATCAATACGGGCGCGGTGAAGACCTCGTTCATGAAAGTCGGCGATCGAATTCGGATTGAAATGAAGGATGCCCTCGGGGCGAATCTTTTCGGCGCTATTGATCAGGTCGTGATCAAAGCCGAGGTCTGAAACTCGGTAATCGTCAAGGGTTTCGCGGGTGTCTCGTTTTGAGACGCCTGGCCGGCCTAAATTAATCAAGAAAATTCAGGACCAAGGTGAGGTGTCTCTCAATTTGACGTCTCATTTTGCCGATAGGTCATACGGTGAACCGATTCGCGGGGAGACGTATGCTCAAGGCACGAAGATTAAAACGTGGGGCCAAAACATTGGCTGTTTACGTGATCAGTCTTTGTATGACGTTCGTGTCGTCGCTTCCGCTCGTGGCGGAGGCGCACTCCTATCGTTCGTCTCGAGAAAAAATTCATCCGAAGTTCACCCACCTAGAAGTCGGCGGGCGGTCCTATCAATACTTCGAAGCCAAAAACAAAAACGGTAAGGTGATACGTCAATTTCTGCTCGGTAAAGATCGCACGGAGCTCATGATTGACGAAAACGGCGACGGGTTCCTTGAGAACTGGGAGATCGCGACACCCGACGGGAAGCTCTCGTTCAGTTGGCCGTTTAAGGGCAAGTTCCAGATGATGGAGCTGGAGTCCGCCACGGCAAAGGGCCTCGTGAAGGCGCGCTTCGCGTGGAATCCTAAAATCAACCAATACTCATTGTTCGAGATGAAGGGGCACCCCTACAAGACCTGGAGCTACGATGATGAGTTCATTGTCGGCTGCTTGAATAACTCAAACGAACAATCGCTCCGTGACCTCTCCATTCAGCTCAACCAGGCGCTCGATAAGGGCAATATGCAATCCGAGCTCGCGCAGACTCTAAAGAAAGAGGCGATGGATGAAGGATGCAAGAAAGAGCCCTTTAGTAAGGTAAGCGACTCCATCATCGCGGGGATGATGAAGGTTGCGACAAATGACATGCGAGACTTGAGCCAAGACAAAGTGAAACCCGATCAAAAGGGCCAGTACCTGCAGTGCATGCGCTTTTTTAATCTTGGAACGCATGCCTCCCGTATTGAGGCGGCTTTCGCCCAATACACCTCGCTTGTTGCGAAAGACTCGCGCTACGCCTGGAAACTGCAATGCTCACCGACAGATGGAAAAGATCTTGCCGGCTATAAAGAACCAAACGGGACTTACCCGATCATCAAACTCCACGCGGATGATGCGAAGATTCGTGAGCACATGCGGGCTCTCGGCATCAAGAATCCAACTCCTGCGGATTATGAGCAGGCGTACGCGAAGCTGTTCTTTCACGAAATGCTTCACTATTCCAATATGGCCGAGAAAGATGCTCATACCGTCACGTCTTGCTGCGCGCCCGATAATTTGTCGCATAAATCCAAAGCTTGCGAGGATCTTAAAAAACTGACCGAGACGCAGTCCACAAAGCAAGGCCTTGAGAATTACATCATTGGGCGCCTGCCGGGTGGGTACGCGGAACTTCGAAACGCTCTTCGACTCGCCTACGGAGATGACGGAGATGCGGACCGCGACTTTGAGCACGTCATCCGCGAAATCGCGAACGCGTTTAATGAGTACAAGAAAGATCCCCGTTGTGAGGCGACCGATTCAAACCCGCTCGGAAAGTGCGTCGAGGACTTCAAATACAGCGTAAAAGAGTACGTTAAAGAAATGTACGGCGGTCAGGACGGAAGTGAGTGCCGCAGGGTTCTCGATCGAACCATCGGTAAGGAAGAAGCCGTTAAATCATGTTCGACGGTTGAGGCGATGTTAAATAGCATCGCGGATCAAGGGAATCCCTCGGCGGCTTTGCAGAAGCTTTGTCCCAACATCAAGGTCCAATCGAAGCGCAGCGATAAGTCGGCCGCAAACCAACCCTTCTTGCGGATGATCGCGCTCGCGCTCAAGACGAATCGTGCGATCGCGGATGCAGACGATGACGTTCACGATCAGCTTTGCGCCGCCGCGGGGACAATGAGTAACGGCAGCGTCGTCTGGAATCCGAACCCAACGGAAGGCGTGGATCAGAAGTTTATTCAGCCCGGAGTGAGCCGCGACGACGTCAATCAGGTGGGCGGAAGTGATTCCATTTCGCCCTCTCCCAATAATTCGAAAACCGTCTACGAGCCCGTGACCGGACCGTCTCGACCGTTGTTCGCGAACGACTCGACGACGAGAACGAAAGAGATCGTGAATCACATCACGAAATCAGATAATTTCATCACGCAATTTAAGACGATCGCGCAAAAAGGGTTCGATACGATCATCCCTCGAGCACAAGCCGAACCGTCGCGGTTCGTGAAGCAGGGGGGAAGTACCACGTCTGATTCTTCCCGCAAGTCGCCTGACGATTCCGGGGATTATTCGATCAGCAAAGTTCCGAAAATCAATGTTCCTGATCCATTGGGTTCATTCGGCGCAAATGGCGCGGGCGGTGTTCCGATCGCTGCGCGTGCGCCTGCTTCTCTTTCGCAGCCTCCCGTGAGGACAGCGCGCGAGAATGATGCGAAATCTTCGGCTGGCCTCCCGGCTCAAGGACCGGCGAGCCAGAAGGCGGCGAATGCGAATGTCGTGGGCAATACTCAAGCCGAAAAACAAAATGCGGATCCGCGGAAAAAAGAGAAACGAATTCTGAGTCCGTCCGAGGAGCGCGCGCTTCAGGCTCTCCTCAATTTCTTGCAGCGAGACGACTATTCGAGAGTCAAACAGGAGATCCAGCGGCCGTCGGTCGAGAGCTCCATGATCGATCACGGCGTGCAAGTCGTCGACGACGATGGACAACAGTACGGAGCGGGATATCCGGATTACAAGCTCATTTACAACATCAAGGCGAAGAAGCTTCTCCTTGAGGGAACACTGAAACCTCGAATGCCGGCATCGAAGAAGCGCAGATAAATGAGACGATATTCGATCTACATCTTGTTCACGGGCTGCGTGATTGTGTTCTGGGTGCTCTTTGACATTCAGCTCGGCTATCGTTTGTGGACGGATGAATATCGTAAAGACTTTGCTGTTCAAGTGGACCATCTGGAGGATGAGGCGTACCTCGCACGTTCTCTGTTAACGGCGACGGATAATACGACCCAGCTTTACGAGCTTCTCACGGCAAGAAAGAAGACGCGAAACATCGATTTTTGGGCTGTCTACCATCGGGACGTGCTCTACAAGACCCACTTGGAAGAGTGGCAAATCGCGGCCCTGAACATTACGCCTGATGATCTACGGAAGCCGGGAAAGATCCACCGCTTGAACGGCGTCAACCACTCCTACATCATTTACGATTTAGGAAATCATTTTACTCTCGTCATCGGTAAAACATACGCGCTTCAGGCATTCCTCAAGCATCAGATGAAGGCTCGTGCCGAGATGATTTTCAAAGATGTCGTCTTCGCGGTGCTCTCGGCGCTCTTTATATTCGCTTTTTTGTTTAGGGACTTCCGTAACTCGATCCTGGAAATGACGACTCGGCGAAAACGGGATTATTCGAAAATCCAGGTGCGATCTAAGGAGGCGGAACTCATCGTTCGGGGTTTGGCGGCCTATCAGGACCATTCCGACAAGCTCACGCTCGAAAAGGATATCCTCAGCTGGCAAGTTCTCCCGTCATTGCGAACGGAGCTCATGTCGGGTCGAACGCCTCCGTACGATTTCCACTGCACGCTCGTGCGAACGGACATCAATAACTTCTCGAAGATCTACAATGAATATCCAGTTGCGCCGTTCACGTCGACGATCAACGATTTTTTCACCGATGTGACCCACGTCGTGGGCAGATACGGTGGACTCGTCCATGAATTCATCGGTGACGAAGTCATTTATTATTTCAAAGACGAGGACGTGGGGAATTCGGTCGCGGCGGCGCTGTCGGCCATCCGCGATATCAACGAAATTGCGACTCACTACAATCGTAAGACGCTTCAGGAGCGAGGTTATGCCTTCACGGTAAAATCATCGTTTGCCCACGGCTCGATCCAGTTCCGTCGTTTCGTCAACGGATTTAATTTGGCCGGAGCGGTTTTGATCGAGACGGTTCGCATCCTCTCTCACGTGGTGGAAAAAAACGGAAACGTCGTCGTCTTCAATAGCCGTCACAACGAACGCATTCGAGACTTCGTCTCGGTCGCGCCGTACGCGAAGGTGCATCTTAAGGGATATCAGGACGAGCAGGATCTTTCGGTTTACCAACAGCATAAGCCGCTCGCTGAACTTCTCGCGGCATTTCCGACGAGCTTCGAAGCTATTCGTTTTTACCGCAGTGACTCCGATCTCGTGCACATCATTCAGTGGATGGCGACGCGCGCGGCGAAGGGGCAGCAGTCGGCCGCGCTCAGAATGGTGAGTCTCTTGCGAGACGTTCGTGTGACGAAGTCGGATCTCTCGATTCCGATTACTCTCGCGGAATGGATTGAGGGTCTACTTTCTCGGAACGACAGGATCGAGGGTAAAGAACGTGACCTTCACCTGCAGGTCCTCTCGGCCGCGTTGAAGCTGATGGAAAATCTCGTGCCCCGAGAGAATTTTGATGAACGCCTCGAAGGAATCTGTCGCCAAGCGGCCGCGAATCCAAACCGCCGGGTCATCGCCAATGCGCTGGACGTTCTCACGGCGATGAAATCGACCGCCGAACCCGAATTTTCGCGGCGACTTCTCCAGCACGAAGATAATCGAGTTGCGGCGAACGCGCTCGTTCATGAAGGTTCTCGAGGTATCACGCCCTTGGTCCTGAAGCGATTGAGGAAGATGCTTTCTTCGAAAGAAGAGCGCTTCGTTGCGAGCGCCCTCTACGCTCTGGGGGAGATTTCGATTCATCACAAATCGCGAGATCCTGTTTACTACCAGACGCAAGTGGATCTCTTGGCGATGGTGGCGGCAATTCCCGTCTACGTTTCTCACGCAAATGAAATGATCCGGAAGCAAGCGTTGGTCGCCGCCCGGAAGATCAACGACGAGACGGTCCTGGCGAGGATCGCCGAGCTCGTTCGAGAGAGCGGGTCTAGTGATTTCGCGGCCGAGGTCCATCAGCATTTGGACGAGAAATTCGTCACTGGTTCCCTCTCGCGCCGAAGCGCTTGAGTCTTTTGGTCGCTCTCTCTTAAACTAAACCTATGTTTATCAAGAAACTCATCGTGAAGGTCGTCATCCCTGTTTCGTTCTTGATCGTTGCCGTCGTGGGCCTCGCCTACCTCATGACGGAATCCACGCGTACGAAGAGGGTTGAGATCAATGTCCAAGAGATCAACGTTGACATGGGAGCAGCGGCGCTCGCGCGAGGGGAAGATGTCTATCTGACCCGGGGATGCGCGGACTGCCATGATTTGGATGCGGGCGGAAAGACGTTCATCAATGAGCCTCCCATCGGTCACTATGCGGGAACGAACCTGACCACGGGCTCAGGGGGCGTGGCGACCAAATACAAGACGGCGAAGGATTGGAATCAGGCGATTCGTTACGGACTCGATCCCAGCGGTCGACCGCTGATGTTTATGCCTTCGCACGAGTTTCATCCGCTCTCGGTGAAAGATACGGCGGCTCTGATCGCCTATCTCATGTCGAGGCCGGCGGTGAACCGTACCAATCCGGCATCGATGCCGGGACCGATGGCGCGGGTTCTTTATCTCTTCGGTCAATTTCCGATGCTCTTTCCGTATCAGCACGTGGATGCGACACAAGCGCAAGCCGAGGATGTCCCGATGGCGGCAACGGTTGAGTATGGGCAATATCTCGCCACCGGATGCGTGGGATGCCACGGACAAAACTACACCGGAGGAAGAATTCCGGGTGTACCGCCGGATTGGCCGCCTGCCGCTGATATCACTTCAAAAGGTGTGATGGGGCAATACGGATTGGCGGATTTCAAGTTACTCATGAGAACCGGCAAAACCTTTTCGGGTAAGACCGTTGATCCTAAGTACATGCCGTGGACGGGAATGTCGCGCCTCAAGGATGTCGAGATCGAGGCGCTCTTTAATTTTTTGCGCAGTCGTTAATCGAGATACATCAGGCCGATGCGCATCACTTGCGCGTCGAGATCCGTTCTCCAGCGAACTTCCGCCTTCATCACGGGGCCGGCTCCAACCTGCACTCGGCAAGTGTCACCGGATTGCAAACCTTCATAGATAATCGAGACCAATCCACAACCCTTGTACGACTCCTCCGTTACGAGGCAAACGAGGGTGGGTTTGAAAGCTCCCTTGCTTGATCCATCCACATCGATGGCCGCATAGGTGCCCGGATCGGGACGAAAACGAATGTTCTTACGCTTGTTGGATTTGGGTGCTGTCTTGGTGTTTGTCATAGTCCAAAAAGCATAGCGCGGCCGATTTACATCTTCCAACAGAAAGAGTTGAAGGGCATAAATAGGGCCATGGAAGCTCGCGCTGGTTTCGTCTCGGATACCGCGATTCTCGTTTCGCCCGTCGGTGCTGGAAAAATGGATGCCATTTGCATCGCGCTCGAAGCTTTCATGCGCGAGCACCCTTGGGTCATGAACTTCCATCCAGCTTACGAGAGCGTCTTGATCGACGTGGATCTCGCTTTCAATAATCCGCAATCGGCGCTCGCTGAGACTCAAAAGTTATTACAAAGCCTCAGGGAGACGGAAGGTCCTTCCGAGGAAAGACGAATTTTAGAGATTCCGGTTCGATACGGGGGAGAGTTCGGTCCCGACCTCGTTCTCGTGACCCAAATGACGGGATTCACGGCCGAAGAAGTGGTGGAGCGGCACACGAAACCCATCTATGAGGTCGCATTTCTCGGCTTCTCGCCGGGGTTTCCGTATTTGCGTGGGATGGACCCGTTGTTGAAATGTCAGCGGAGGGAGTCACCACGCATTCGTGTGCCCGAAGGAAGCGTCGCGATCGGCGGAGCGCAAACCGGGATTTATCCTGAAGCGACTCCGGGAGGATGGCAGATTATCGGACGCACTCATCTTGAGTTGTTTAATCCTCGTCGCGCACACCAACCTTCACTTTTGAGCGCAGGCGATCGAATAAGATTTGTTTGCGAGAGCATCTATGTCCCATGAGACGATCGAAGTCGTGAGCCCGGGGCTTCTCACGACGGTTCAAGATCTTGGAAGACCAGGATGGGCCCATCTCGGCATTTCTGTCTCGGGAGCCTGCGATGCCTGGGCACTCAGGCTCGGGAACCAGCTCGTCGGCAACGATCGAGATGCCGCGGCCCTCGAGATGACCCTGAGTGGTGGAACTTTTCGGTTTCACCGTGAAGCTTGGATCGCCATCACCGGAGGCGAATGCGTTCTGAAAATCGATGGTCAACCCATCGCGATGTGGACATCCATCCGGATTCACCCTGCGCAAGTCCTCCAAGTTGGAACGGTTGCAGTGGGAGCTCGCGTTTATCTCTGCGTCTACGGCGGTCTCGATGTACCGCTCGTTCTCGGCAGCCGGTCCACGCTCATCGAGAGCTCCTGGGGCGGCTACGAAGGGCGCGTTCTTCAATCGGGAGATCGATTAGACGTTTTCGAACAAGGAGCCGGGTGTCCTGGCGCAAGAAGGGCCGGTCTTCTCGTTCGAGCAATTTACAAAAATATTTTTGAGATCCGCGTGACCGAAGGTCCCCAATGGAATTGGTTTGGCGAGGACGCCCATCACGCCTTTTTTGAAAATGCGTTCAGTGTGACTAATGAGATGAGCCGCAGAGGAGTTCGTCTCGACGGGCCCAAGCTCAATCTCATTCGAAACGAGGAGCTCGTAACCGAGGGGATTGCGGCCGGATCAATTCAAATTCCCACAAGTGGGATGCCCATCATCCTTCTCAATGACCAACGCACGACTGGAGGTTACGCTAAGATTGCGACCGTCATTCATGCGGACTTGTTTATGATAGGTCAGCTGCGTCCCGGGGCTCAAGTGAAGTTCCGTCGGGTCACTCTCGAAGAGGCTTGGACTGCGAACCAAGAACGCGAGCGCCAAATGAACGTGCGGCGTTCGATCTTTCCAATATGAGGACGTCGTGAAAATTGATCTGAATCTCGATGCGGGAGAATCAACGGAGGACTTGCGGAGCGGTCGGGAGGAATCCCTCTACCGTCTCGTATCCTCGGTGAACATCGCCTGCGGCGGTCACGC
>SXSP01000375.1 GCA_005792225.1 Bdellovibrionales bacterium
CAGCGATTATTCTCTTCGGTACGGGATCAATTCTTTGCGCGGCTTCGCAGTCTCTTACGCAAATCGTTCTTTCTAGAGTTCTGCAGGGATTCGGCGGAGCGATGTTGCTTCCCGTGGGTCGACTCGCGGTTTTACGTTGCTTTCCGAAAGAAAAGTTTCTTGAGGCGATCAGTTTCGTCGCGATTCCGGGTCTCCTCGGTCCCTTAATCGGTCCGACACTCGGTGGCCTCTTGGCAGAGGCAGCTTCGTGGCATTGGATTTTTCTGATCAATATCCCGATCGCGGTCGTCGGTTGTATCGCGACTCGTCTCTACATGCCGCAAATCGAGAGCGCGCCAGCACGCCCCTTTGATGTCTCCGGCTACCTGATGCTCGCAACCACGATGGTGACGATTTCGCTCGCGCTCGAGGGCCTCTCAGGGCTGGGATTTCAGCACGCGACGGTCACTGTTTTGATGGTCTTCGGCCTCGCAGGTCTCATCGGATATGGCCTTCACGCCGCACGCGCAACTGATCCATTGTTCTCACTCGATCTCTTCAAGACCCGTACATTTACGATCGGTTTGGCAGGCAATCTTTTTTCGCGAATCGGAAGTAGTGGCGTCCCTTTTCTCGTTCCCCTGCTCCTTCAACTCAGTCTGGGATATTCGCCCATGCAGGCGGGTCTCACCATGATACCGATCGCCGCTGCCGCGATCCTCGCAAAACGGATCGCGACCCGCGTGATTTTAAAAATCGGATACCGGCGCTTTTTAGTCGTGAACACACTTCTCGTCGGCGGAATGATCGCGAGCTTCGCTTTCATTTCTCGAGAGGAACCAGTTTGGCTGCGAGTGATCCAGCTCGGTCTATTTGGAATTGTGAATTCACTTCAATTTTCGGCGATGAACTCCTTGACGCTTCGAGATCTCGATCCGAGGGGCGCGAGCAGCGGGAACAGTCTTTTTTCGATGGTGCAAATGTTAGCACTCAGCTTCGGTGTTTCGGCTTCCGGCGCTCTCCTCGCGACTTTCACGGAGCAATACGGTGGACTTCAAAATGGGGTGAACCCGATCAATGCCTTTCATGCGACTTTCGTTTGTATCGGGCTCATGACTTGCGCATCGGCTTGGATCTTTTGGCAACTCTCACCCACATCTCGGGAAGACAAGAAGCCGCCGAAGGGGCCACAACTCGAGATGCATTCTTGATCCGACGAAATCGATTTATTTTTTTTGCCGGAAATTCCGAATTCCAGCTGGCTAAAGTTTGAGCGCATTCACTTCGCCGGCGTCGTGTTTATTCCACTAGAGCCGCTTATTTTTTTGACAAAAGAATTTTGCCCAAGACCAACGTCCCAAATGAAGACTGTCGGCATGGATACCTTGGGCTTTGGCCCACTCCTTGGCAAACTGGTTCGAGCTCGAACAAATGGACTGGTCAGTAACATCAAACACCAATGCAATTTGGATTTCGGAGGATCAAGAATGAACCCACGAAAGAAAAACATCTTCACAACTGCCTGGTTGAGCCTGCTCGCCGCAGCCACCACATTCAGTGCGAGTTCAGCGCTAGCTGCTCTCACTAAAGTCGAAAATAGCGCGGCTGGATGGACCTATGTCAACTTCCCCCGATACAGTGATTCACCCCTCTCCGGCGGAAATGGCAATGGCGGCTACTACAATGGCGGAAGCGCCACGTACACCTTTACGGGTGACACCGTCCAAGTTTGGGTTTGGAAAGGCCCAGATGGCGGCCGACTCGAGGTGTTTGTTGACAACGTCTCGCGCGGAGTCTTCTCGCAAAGCGGATCGCGCGATCAGTACAATCAACTCCTCACTTCGATTACCGGTCTCTCAAACACTCGCCACACCCTGAGACTCGTGGCGAGAAGCTCGGATTGGAATATGTTCGACTACATCATGGTCGGAACAAGCGGCACGTCGCCGACACCGACGCCAACTCCGCGTCCTCCAACTCCGACGCCGACGGCAACACCACGTCCTCCGACTCCGACGCCTACGGCAACACCACGTCCTCCGACACCTACGCCTACGGCAACTCCGCGTCCTCCGACGCCTACACCAACGGCAACTCCGCGTCCTCCGACGCCTACACCAACGGCAACTCCGCGTCCTCCGACTCCTACTCCGACGGCAACACCCACTCCTCCCGCAGGAAGCGCCTTCTACGTTTCGCCTTCCGGAAACGACAATAACGCCGGGACGCTCGCAGCTCCCTTCCGCACTCTAACTCGCGCACAAACCGCGATGCGCGGATCAACCACAAAAACGACTTACTTGCGTGCGGGTGTTTACACACTTGCGAGCCAAGCGGATTGCATCGACAGCTCTCCTTGCGGCTTGAAGATGGACAATCGTGATAACGGCCAAACTTGGTCAAACTATCCGCCGGATGGCTACGACAGCGCGATCATTGACGGCCAGTCGACGGGCGCTAACGGACTGTGGACGGTGATCAGCTTGGACGAAGTCGACAACATCACGTTCAATGGATTTGTGATCCGTAACTTCCAATACGCGGGCATCAACGCGGATGGCGGAAGAAACCTCACAGTTCGTTACATGCATATTCATAACTCGACTTATACGCCTGACAACGACAACCCGGGCGCAGTCTCGTTCTACGGCATGAACAACGCAAAGATCTTGAACAACGTCATCCACGACACTCAGGGATTTGCGATCACCGCGAATAATTTCAACGGTGATATCTCGGGTATGACCGTCGACGGGAATATGGTTTACAACGCATGTAAGAACTCGGCCGACTGCGGTGCGATCTATATGTTCGACGGCCTCAAACTTGCGACGAATATTCGTTGGACGAACAACTACGTTCTCGACGGCGCGCTCAAGGGTGTTCCGGGCACGGGTGCCGGATCGGCGCTTTACGCTGACGACTGCTCATCCAACATCACCATGTCCGGTAACGTTCTCCGAGGCGCGAACGGCTCGAACACGATTCACCTTCACGGTGGAGACAACTTGAACGTAACGAACAACATCATCGATCTCGGAACAAATCCGCTCCGTTCGACTTTCATCTTCCAGACGGTTGACGAAGGCGGATGCGCGGACATGCGCATGGCGAACATAAGAACAACGAACAACATCGTTGTCGGTAACTGGTCTGGCCCCGGTTCCGGCAGCGGCTTCTTAGACGACGTTATGCCGCAGAACATGCCGATCATCGAGGCGAACAACTACTTCAACTACGGCTCCGGAAGTTTCGAGCAGGTGGATACGATCCCCGATCGGAACCCCCGCTTCTTGAACCCGCAGTTGAGTGGCTACAACTACGTCCTCGCTCCTTCGAGCCCGGTGCGTAGCGCTCCCGTGAACTTCCAGTCAATCCCCACTTCATGGGGCTGGCCGGGGTACCAACCGCCGACGACAGGCACTCAGCCGGTCGTTCCTCGCTAACGCCTGATCCTCTAGTAAAAGAGGTTGGGCAAAAAGGACCGCGCTCTGATCGAGCCGGTCCTTTTTTTATTCTAAACTGCTCGTGTGATTCGGTCGGAGGCGCCCGATTTCGTTTTGAACGAGAACCATTTTGACCCCGAGATCAAGTCTTTCAACAACAACCAAAGGGGCCAATTTGGGAGAGACGTCGTTCCACGCGAATCGAAGAGACGCGTGGGGATTCAAATGACATTTTCGATTATGCTGAGAACTCGGTCGGACGATCGGTCGAAAGCCCATAGCCCAAGATTGCGCGCACCTGGCTTGCCACGGCAGCTTCATTTAAACCTTGGAACTCGCACCCGACTTCTCTCAAAAGTTTTTCAGTTTTGAATTGCCACTGAGCCGAGATGAGGCGCTTCAGGTGGGAGACCGTGCGATCCAACCGGCGATCATACATTGTTACAGGTTTGCCGAACGCCACGCCTACGCCAGTCGTCTGCGCTATGATCTCTAAGTGCTTTATGGCTGGAAGAGGTTGGGAATGCGTGCAATGGAAAATCTCGAATTGCGAAGTAGTCTGCGGACGAGCGGAAAGTGCAAGTGCTGCTTGAACGACCTCATCAACACAGATGGTATGCACGAGTGCGGTCGGATCGAGTTCGACGCAGATTTCTTTCAACCGAAGTTTGCTCGCCATATGAAAGGCTTTAACGAACGTGTTGTAGCCGAAGTGGTTTCCATTCGACCAGAACGTCTGGGTATGGCCGAGGATCGACGACGGCCGCAGGATAGTGACCGGGAGAGATGACTGATGAGCGGCGCCAGCGAGAACATTCTCAGCGCACCATTTCGATGAATGGTACGGGGTCGGAAGGTTTGGCGTCGGGTGTAATGCTTCCTCGCCCACGCCGCCACCGATGCCTGCCGAATAAATAGTCGAGACAAAATAAAATCTGCGGCAAGCTTTGAGGTTGCTCACGCACCATGTGTAAAAATTTGAGGTCGCATGGAGATTTACCGCCATCGAAATTTCGGCATCTTCGAGTGCGTAACTCATGTGAGCGGCACAATGCCAAACCTCGTCGACATCCGCGGCCTCTTTAGAAATAGCATCTGATTTCAGGAGTTCGGTCATCTCTCCGGAACTCACTTTCAGTCGGGATAGATCTTCATCAGTGAGTTCGACGCTAAAGGCTTGAGCCGCATTCAAGAGTGCCGTACGCGCCCGAGATCCGTCTAAGTCACGCCGGCCCCAGCACCAGACCTTATCGCCACGTTTCAGGAAGCTGAGGGCAAGTGAACTGCCGAGAAAGCCAGTGACTCCGGTCATTAAAATCGTTTTCAGGGCGACCTCCATAAGTGCGCGGTTCGCAAAATGTGTGTAGAAAAATACAAAACTTACCCTCCCGAGGCATGCGAAAAGATTGTTAAACCGCAAATCAGGACCTCAGTCGCGCAGAAATAAATTGATATTGTTTATAACGGAGGCGAACTTGCGGTTCGTTTGAAAGTGACGTTGGGAAGAACGCGTGGAGACGACGAACAATAAAAAAGGCAGCCACGGGCTGCCTTTTTTATTGTTTCGAAATGGTCGGCGCGACTGGATTTGAACCAGCGACCTCTTGCACCCCAAGCAAGTGCTCTACCAAGCTGAGCCACGCGCCGTCATGAACGTAAGAGTCACCGAATCTAGGAGATGGGCTCGCAGCTGGCAAGGAAAATTCCCGCCCAAACGATGGCTTAAAAGTACGCTTTTAATGAGAATTGCCAGCCCGACATAAAGCCCGCGCGGGATTCGTAGGTATTAGGCCCGTCGTTCGTTGATTTTCCGCGCAGACTCATGGCGCGGAGCAAGGCTTCAATGCCGACGTGCGGGCTGAACTCCCAGCCGAAGCCCAGTTGAGCACCCACACCGCCCGTTACCGAACTCAAGGCAACTGGAGGATTACTGATGATCCCGCCGGTGACGTTCATCCCGAGCGGGATATAGAAGTGTTCCCACTTGTAGACAGCACTTACGTAAAGGGTGCGCAGGTCAATGGCGGAATTCGTAAAACGCGCACTCCCCGTCATCGCACCGGAGTTCTCCATGCTCTCGATCTTGCGCTGCCCGTCGATCATGAGTCCGACCTGCACGCCCCAGGCACGAGGCGCGGTGTAGTCGGCTTCGAGCTGAAGTCCCCAGGCGCGCTCCAACTTATATTTGGATTTGTAGGTCATGTTGTTGAACTGCGCCTCGCCAAAGGTGAGCGTATCGGCGAAACTATGGTAGAGCCCTCCGCCGAAGCGCCACTTCCGTTCCGACGACTCACCCTCCGCATGCGCGGAGACACTAAACAAAATAAATAGAATGAAAAGGAAAGCTCTCATGCCCATCCCCCTTCGCTTTTAAGCGAAGATTTCGCGGATGCGGCGGATCTCGTTGACGAGACCACGAAGACGAGAGACTGCCGTCTCTTGGCTCAAAGTGATCGCTTTGATGTTGCGTTCCTCTTTGACTTGGCTCTTCAGCTGACGGAGCGCGGAGCGGGCCCCCTCGATCGAAAAGCGATCCTGATAGAGGAGTTTCTTGATCATCATCGCCGTTTCAACGTCGCGACGACTGTAGACGCGCTGATTGTTCTTCGACTTGCGGGGGCGGAGCGTTTCGAATTCGCTCTCCCAGTAGCGAAGAACGTATTGCTTCACGCCGACCATCTCGGCCGCTTCGCCGATCTTGAACGCCATCTTTTCGGGAATGGATTGAAGAGACGCAATCAAATCTTCGCCGGCTTCAAGGCGCGCATCCGGGAGCGACGCTTGAAGCATTTCGAGTTCTTCAGGAGTATCGAGACCAGAAAAAGAGTCAGCGACGGAATCAGCGGCAGGCTCAATGATCGTGTGTTTGCCGAGCGCAAACTCGATTTCGGGCACATCTCCGGTGACGGGCGCCGCGGGAGATTCGCTCGGCTTTTTTTCGTCGTTCTTCTCGTCAGCTTTCGACGAGTCGATCTCGTTATTCATCGTCCTCGAGTCCGGTGATATCTTCACCATTGAGCATCGCCTTCAGTACTTGCGAAGGACGGAATGTGAGTACGCGGCGGGCGCTGATCTTGATCTGCTCGCCGGTCTGGGGATTGCGGCCGACGCGCTCGTTCTTTTCTCTCACGACGAAATTGCCGAAACCCGAGATCTTGACCTTGTCGCCTTTTGTTAAAACATCCTTCAGGCTCGAGAAGACCAACTCGACCAACTCCGAGGCTTCTTTCTTCGAGAATCCGATCTTCTGATAGACCTTCTCGACGATGTCAGCTTTGGTCATAGTTGAACGTCCAAGATTTTGACCGCTCATATTGTGCGCCCCGAGCCTTTCAGTTAAGTCTGCAAAAGTAATTCAGAATTAAGGCTACCAAGTCGTTCCCAAGTTTCAAGTTTAAAAGGCGAACCTTTAGGCTCGGATCGTGACTCCCAGCTTCTGACTGACTGCATTCACAATCTTGTCGCGAAGCTCGTTGACGACCTGGTCTTGCAGAGTCGCGTCGCGCGCTTGAAACAAGAGTCGGAACGCAACCGACTTTTGTCCAGGCGCGAGATTCCCACCCTCGAAAACGTCAAAGACCCGAACTTCACGGAGCAACTCACCGGCGGTTTTCCGGATTTCGCCTTCGACGGCGGCCGCTTCGAGTTCGCGGGGCATGACGAACGCGATATCGCGATCGACGATCGGAAACTTCGAGATCGGCTGATACCGAGGCGAGCGCGGCTGACCCGCGAACAATCGATCGAGATTGAGTTCCGCGATCGCGCAAGTTTCTCGCACTTTAAACTCCTCACCTAAAACAGGATGAAGCGTTCCAACAAAGCCTAACGCTTTTCCTTCGACTTCTAGGCGCGCGGTCTGGCCGGGATGAACAAACTCTGGCACGTCACGTGCGGGAGCCTGAACCCACTTCCAGCGGTTTACACCGAGTTCACGAAGCATGTTCTCGATGACGCCCTTCAAGCGAAGGACGACGGGCGCAGCATCGCCCTTCTGCCAAAGATCTTCGGGTGATCCCCAAAACGCGAAGGCGAGCCGGCCTTCTTGCGAATAAGCCCGAGCGCCGTCGTTTGAGCGATCGGCAAAATGCGCGAACCCGAGTTCGTAGAGTCGACCGAACGAATTTCCCTGGCGTGAGTTGTAAACAACGTTCTTTAGAAGTCCGGGAATGAGCGCGGTTCGCATGACGTTGATCTCTTCGTTCAACGGGTTCACGAGGGCCACGACATCGCTCGAAACTCTTAAACCTGATGTCTTCAGTTTTTCGACGTCGCCCAGAACTCGCGCCTGGTACGTGCGGCCGATGAACGCGTAATTCACCGCCTGAAAGCAGCCGTGACCCTGAAGGAGGCGGCGAACTTTTGACTCCATGACGAACCCGAGATTGTGTTCCGCCGGATGAACCGCGAGCGGAGTGAGTGTCTCAGGGATGTGCTGGTAGCCGTGAAGACGTGCGTACTCCTCGACGAGATCCATATCGACGGCGAGATCCCATCGGAACATCGGAGGAAGAACGCGCCAGACGGGACCGCGCTCGTTCTCACCCGCCTGATCGATGTTTGCACCTAGGCGTCTCATCCACTGTGTGAATTCAGCACCATCGACTTTGTAACCCATTCGATCTTCGACGACGGCGAGCGAAATCTCGATCGGCTCGCGACGAAGAGGATTGGGATACTGATCATGAGGATTTCCGAGGATCTCCCCGCCCGCCACCTTTTGGATGAGCTGGGCCGCGCGATTGAGCGCGAGAGGCACGGCTTCGGGGTTCGTTCCGCGCGCGAAGCGGTACGACGAATCCGTTTCGATACCGAATTTGCGGGCCGTACGACGAACAGCCGCAGGCGTGAAGTAGGCCGATTCGATGAAGACCTCGGTCGTGTCGTCTTGAATTCCCGAATTTTTTCCGCCGATGATGCCGGCGAGCGCAACGGGGCGCTCAGCATCCCGAATCGTAAGTTCAGTCCCGTCGAGTTTCAGGTCGGTGCCGTCGAGGGTCGTGAAAGACTCTCCTTTCACGGCGCGATCGACGATCACCTGACGACCTTTGAGTTCGCGAACGTCGAAGGCGTGAAGCGGTTGACCGAGCTCCATCATGACGAAGTTCGTGACGTCGACGACGTTGTTGATGGAACCGAGTCCCACGCTCTCGAGGCGCTGTTTGAGCCAAGCGGGCGATGGTCCAACTTTTACTCCGCGGACACCACGACCTGCATATCGCGGGCACATTTCGGTTTCGCGAAGTTCGAGCGCCATTTGCTCTTTGGTAGATCCCGTCTCGCAAATACTCTCGATCGG
>SXSP01000376.1 GCA_005792225.1 Bdellovibrionales bacterium
AAAATTTAAATGCGTGTGGACGTCGATCCATCCCATTGCCCCGCCTTTCGCCATTCGATCGCGAAGTTCTCGAGAATGAGCCCTCGGTCCACGTTTCTGGCCATGTCATTTTCCATGGTGAGCGCCTGCTCAGCAAGGTGCGAGAGACCACGCGGAGAAATTCCGAACATGGCGCTCGAGATACTGAGCCAAGGCTCACCCCGCGTGGATGAAGCTTCAAGCCCCGCTTGCAGACGAAGCGAGTCTCGAAGAACACTCTGCACTAGACTCGAAAAGAATGCCTGTGCGGATTTATCTTTCGTGAGTTCGCGAAGTCGGTTGATCTCCTCGCCCGGAAACTGATGCCGCCCGCGACTGAGATAAGAGGCCGTCGCCTCTTCGAGTTCTAAATAGTCGTCTCGGGATTCCGTTAACCGTTGCGCCGTCTCGACGGAGCCGTGAGCGCCTTCAAGAAGCCATTCGTCGGCCTTCGCACCGAGTTCCGTCTCAAGAATTTTTTTGAGCTCCGCCTTTGCCAGTGGGCGAAAGCGCACGAGTTGGCTGCGCGATCGGATCGTGGGAAGGACCGCGGGAGCATTCCATGTAATCAAAATAAAGTGCGTACCCGCCGGAGGTTCTTCCAGGGATTTCAGGAGTGCATTCGCGGCCTGAGGATTCATCAGGTGCGCCTGATCGACGATCACCACGCGCGCGCGGCCAATTTTCTGAAGCGAGATGAATTGCAAGATATCTCTTGCCTGCTCGATCTTGACGGACGCCCCGTCGGGCTGAACGAAAATGACACTTTCGCTCTGCTCTTTTTCGACGCGAACGCAAGGTCCGCACTGTCCACAGGCGCGCGTGCCGCCATCTTCAACTTTTTCGCAAACGAGTGTCTGAGCTAGCGCTTGGGCCGCCAAGCGCTTCCCGATGCCTGAAGCTCCCGTAAATAGAAGAGTTGACGCTAGTTTCGTCTGGGCGTGCGCCTTCAGGAGCGGCTCAAGCGTATCGCGATGCCCGACGAGCTTGTCGATCAACCGAGCCATCCGCGCGCCTCCAGGGTCTCAACTAATTTTGTTTTCAGAACTTCGGGGGTCTCGCGTGCGTCAAGCACGAGCCAGGAACTTGGATCTTCCTTTGCCTGAGCGAGATACCCTTGACGAACGGCCTCGTGGAAGTTCTTTGATTCGCTCTCCATTCGATCCTTCTCCGATCGGCCGTCTTGGCGGCGGAAGCTTTCCTCGACCGTGAGATCCAAGAGGATCGTCAGATCGGGCTTCGCTCCCTGGATCGCGAAGGTGTTCAGCCAATCGATCTCCGGTCTCGGAAGTCCGCGCGCGAACGACTGAAATGCCACCGAGCTTGCGAGAAAACGGTCGCAGAGAATCCAAGTTCCGCTCTCGATCGCGGGCTTGATGACCTTGGCCACGTGCTGCGCGCGGCTGGCTGCGTACAAGAGAAGCTCCGTCGTCGCGACCGGAGATTCGTGGCCGGTTCTCAGGAGAAGCTTTCGGATCTCTTCGGCGAGCGGTGTTCCGCCCGGCTCACGGGTGAGCGCGAACGCGAGCCCGCGCTCACGGAGCTCCGCCGAAACCAACTGGATGAGGGTGCTCTTTCCAGATCCGTCGAGGCCTTCGAAAACCAAAAATGGGGACTTTAGTCGAGTGGAGGAGGTCGAGGACATACTTCCTTTTGCCTTCCCTGGACCTCCGCAGTCATGTTTTTCCGCGAATCGCGCCCCGCGTCGCCATTCCCGCTTAATTGCGGCGGAAGGAAATCCGATGAGTCCTCTGATGATCAATCCCAGTGGTTCGAACTCAAATCAAAAGCGCCGAGTCCTCATCGCGGATGACGAGACCCTGCTCGCCCAAAGACTTTGCGAATTCCTGAATTCGCACGGCTTTGAGGCAAAAATCGTAACCACCGGCGGCGACGTGAAGAAGGTGATCCAAACCTTTGAGCCGCACTTTCTCTTCTACGATTTGATGCTCTCGGAAATGAACGCTCTTCAGTTTCTGAAAACCTTCAACAATGCCACGAGCCTGAAGGTCATCGTTCTCTCCGGGCACAATGATCCCGCGAACATCCGCGAGTGCATGCGCCTGGGTGCGGCTGACTACATTTCGAAGCCGATCAGCCACGACTCCGTTCTCTCGCGGCTTGTCCTCCATCTGCAGAAGAAACAAGAGGTCAGCGAGTTCAGTGCGAAGTCCGAAGCGGATTACCAAAGCGCCCAATTCTTCATGCACCTGACGGATCTCACGCTTCGCGAGGCTCTGAAAGGCCTGCCCCCACCCGACTCGCTTCACAACCTCACCGGTTTGATGAGCGTGTCGCTCAAGGCCGTGAGAGTTTCGGTCATCAAAGTCGATCGCGAGGCCCGCAAAGGAATCGTGGTCGCGTCGAGCGACAAACGAAGCATCGGGAACCTTGAGATCGACCTCAACAAATATCCCGAGATCAGCTACGTCATGAACACGGAGAAGCCGCTGGCCATCGACAACTTGGCGGCCGATCCGACCATGCACTTCGTGACGAAGATTAGTAAGACCATCAATTTCAACGCGATGTTGGTGGCGCCGCTGAGACTTAACGGGAATGCCTGGGGTGTTCTTTCCGTTCGCCTCCCCGACACAAAAAAGAACGCGACCGACTTCGAGATCCGTTGGGCACAAATCGTGGCCCACGTGGCGGCGATGATCATCACGCGTGATGCGGAATTGGCTAAAATTCCGCAGCCTTCGGGCGGCGCCCTGCCCGAATCTGCCTAACAGGCCGCATAAAATCCTAGACGGTGACCGCAACCCTCATCTATATTGTGCGCTCTCAATCGAAAAGGACGCCCGAATATGATGACCGTCATTGCCGTAGTTCACGTGATCTTCTGCTTGCTCTTGATCGCCTTGGTTCTTCTCCAAGACCCGAAATCCAGTGGTGGCGGCGCGATGTTTGGCGGCGGCGGATCGAATTCGGTCCTGGGTGCTACGGGTGCTGAGACTTTTCTCACGAAATTGACTCGTTATTCGGCCGTCGTCTTCGGCATCACTTGCTTGGTTCTTACGATTCTCTCGCGCCCCAATTCGGGCTCGGTCATCGATTCGGTCGTACCCGCAAACCAACCGCCGCCGCTCGCTCCCGCACAGCCGCCGCCGGCGGGTCAGCCTGAGAATACACTTCCGCAAAACACGGCTCCCCAAACGGCGCCCGAAGCGAAGTGAACCGCAAAGTCCTCCTCGGCGCATCAGCTGTCCTGCTCGCGCTCCTGCTGACGATCTATTTCCTTTTCGGCAGGGGCTCTTCCGATCAAGCCGGATTTGCGTCTAAAGTCGGAACCGTCGAATCCATTCAAGGCCGGGCCGAATCGCGGTATCCGCGCACTCTCGATTTTAAACCTCTCGCGCCGAACTCCGACCTGCACAGTCAGGAAGTGATCCGTACCGATGATGGATCATTCGTCATCGCGAGTCTCGCGAACGGAACTGCCGTTCGCGTGAACGAAGGCACGCGCTTTGTCGTCGAAACCGATGCCACCCGTTCCGATAGCCTCATCGCCACGATTCTCGAGGGTCGCGTGACGGTTCTGAATCCGGGTGCACGCGAGCGCATTCGCTTGTTTTATCAAGGTAAGGAGCTGACGCTCGAGGAGGCCTCGCGGCTCCAACCATCCGTCGTGACGCCTCGAGAAGCCGCGGCTCCCACGGCGCTTGTCATTACCGCGACTTCGCCCGACGAAAACGCGACGCCTGCGCCCGAGGCGACACCCCGAACGTCTGAAGAGGCGGCTTCTTCCGATGTGCTCACGAACGAAGATATCGTTCGCCATTTGCGCGGTCAGACGGGATTCTTTCAACGCTGCTACCTTACTTATATTCACCGTGCGCGCACCGAGAAGGACGTTGGCCCCCTCAGCGGCACGGTGACCGTGAGCTTCCGCGTTCAACCGAACGGCAAGGTCACCGAGGCGATGCTCGTTCGCTCGGATTTTCGCGACCAAGTTCTCCACCGCTGCGTGATGGAAGTCGTTGAACGCGCACGCTTCAAGGCCTTCCAGGGCGATACGGTTCCCGTTCTCGAGTTTCCGATTAAACTTCAGTAATTGATCAACGAAATTCGTGGAGATAGTCGATGTGCTCGGGCACCCAAGGCTCGTGGACACCTTCGAGTGCGTAAACGCGCTTTCCGACTTGGTTCGCAATTGGTCGCGGCTCGATTGACGGATGAAAATCGGGAGCGAAGAGCCCCTGCGCTTTTAGGCGCGGGATGATTTCTTTGACGGCGGGTTCGGCTAGAAGCTGACGACGAACGAGGTTATCGAAACTGAATTCGAGTTCCTCGCTCGTGAAGCCGTAATTCATCACCATGTCCTGCGCAACACGGATGACCTGATCGGGATTGAGGCGCCCGTCCTGAAAGAGGTCCACGGACGCTTGGAACGTGTTGTACGTGGGTACCATGCGCCGTCCGAACTTGAGGTAGTACTCGGGATCGGTGTCGGTTGCGAGGTTGATGTAAATCTTCTCGACGGGATCTCCGGGTGGAATTC
>SXSP01000377.1 GCA_005792225.1 Bdellovibrionales bacterium
ACAGTCAGCTCGAGCTCCGACTGCTTGCCCACATCACGAGTGACCCGGGGCTCGTTCGCGCGTTCGAAAACGATCTCGACATTCACGCCGCAACCGCGAGCGAAGTCTTCGACGTCAAACTCGCCGACGTCACACCCGAAATGCGTCGAAAGGCAAAGGCCGTGAACTTTGGTTTAGCTTACGGTCAGAGCGCATTCGGACTCGCCGAAACCCTTCGCATTCCTCGTTCTGAGGCAACGGAGATTATCAACCGCTATTTCGCCCGGTTTAGCGGCGTGCAGACCTACATGACGGAAACCGTGGAGGAAGCGGCAAAGAAGGGATACGTCGAAACCGTCTTCGGTCGGCGTCGCTATCTCGACGAACTTTTCTCAAAGAGCCCGGCAGTTAAAAAATTCGGCGAACGCGCGGCCATCAATGCGCCGATTCAAGGCACGGCGAGTGATCTCGTGAAAATGGCGATGATCAAGGTCGGAGCGCCAGCCGGAGCGCGCATGCTCCTGCAAGTTCATGACGAACTCGTGCTCGAGGCGCACCAAGACGCGGTCGACGAGGTCGCACTCGAAGTGGGAGCAAAAATGGAGAACGCGGCGAAACTTAACGTTCCGCTCAAAGTGAATACCGGCTCAGGAGCGAACTGGGAAGAAGCCCATTCCTAACAATTAATTGGATTCCCAACCCGCAACCCGGCCCGATTCGAAGTAAACGAATCGGTTCTGGGTCTGGTAACCTTCGGTCGATGACGTCTGTTCGGTATAACGCCAGCGTTCGTTTCCATAGAGGGGATTGCCGGAAACTTCGACCAGCTCAGGTTCGCCCCACGAGTCGCGAACAGCCTGCTTGGTCATGCCGAGGGTGATGTCATTAATATCGATGAGCGACTGGATCTCTGGCGGGTGTGATGAGCTTCCGGCGGAAACTCCCTTTGCATTCAACCATCTTTGGCGTGTTTCAAACGAGTCGAGCGCGAGAAATTCAAGACGGTCTAGATCCGAGCGCAAATAAGGTTTGTTGCGGAAGTACTGCTCGCGCTCGCGTTTGCCTTCTAAGTTTTTCTCAGCTTTACGGAGAGCGATGCGATTTTCCAAAGCTTCAGCTTCGTTTTCCGAGAGCTCGCGTGAGTCCGCGAAGCCGAGCTGGCCCATCGTCGCTTCGCGCTCGGCATCCTTGCGGTCCCGACTAAAGCCCCGTTCCATACCGGATTCGGAATCGCGAAGCGCGTAGCCGCTCGCGGTCGAGCGCTGAAAAGTGGTGCATCCATTGAGAGACGCAAGCGCACCAAATAAAACAAGTGTGGGGATGAGAGCTGAAATCCGTTTCATGACTCCTCCGATTCAACTTCTCTTCGGAGTTCCACGATCCGTTTTTAATAGGGCAATGCGTGAATTTTTTTGAGATACTGAGCGCAATCCATGGCCAACGAACCCACTTCATCAGACGAGATTCCCCTCACGGACATCGTGCAGAGCACGGCGACCCCCGCGTCCGCTGCGCCTCCGCCGCCCGCGGACTCGCCGAAAGGCGAGGGTGAAGACGTCGCGGCCATCGATGCGCTTCTCGCGACGGAAGATCCGCAGTTCGCAGCCTCGATGACGGAACTCCGTCAGCAAGTCGCCCAAGATGCCGGAAACGTCGAGCTCGACAGTCTCGACCTCGAAGAAAAACCGCCGGGTAAGATCGCACGGCTCAAGGCTCTCATCCTCCGGCCTATCAACACGATCTCAGGCCTCGCGGACGCCGCAGCCAACCGCGCGACCAAGCTGAAAACCTCGTCGGTCGAAATCGCGAAAGACGGCGGAAAAGTCGTGGTCGAAAAGTCGAAGCATGGCCTCGCTGCGACAGGCGGAGCGGTAAAAGGGACGCTCGGTTCCTTCAAGGCCTTGCCGCTCAAGTCAAAGCTTCTCGTCTTTGCCGTGATCGTGATGGGTGTTCTCTCGATCATGACCCTGAAGATTGTCTTAAAAGGCCCGGTACTCCCCACGCTCGAGACGAAGTATCTCGGGTCATTCGCCGAAGTCGCGGATAAGAGCTACGAATACGACAATGAAGAGCCAATGGAGGACTTCACGGATCCGTTCTTTCATCCCGAACACGTCATGTTGATCGACAAAATCGTCGTCAACCTCCGTCGCGATGAGGAGGGCTCTAATCCCATGGGGCTCTTCGAGTTTTACATCGAAGCTTCAAGCGACGAAGGTGCCATCGAAATCAAAGACCGCGAAGTCGAAGTGCGCGACGTGATCAGCCGAACTCTTGAGCAAATGCCATATGACGAGCTCGTGACCGCCGCCGGAAAAAACAAGGTTAAGGTCATCCTCCGTAAGAACCTCAACCAGTTTCTAACGAAGGGCCGCGTGCGGCGGGTTTATTTCCGCAACGTGGTCCTAAAAGCTTAAGTTAAAGTGGCGTCTCATCCGTTTCTGCTCGGTCGATCGGCAGTTGCTTGATGTCGATCGAGTAAGCCTTGATTCGATCATGAAGCGTACTCTTTGGCATGCCGAGATCGCGGGCGGTCGCCCGCTGATTGCCCCTGTTGGCGATCAAACGTCGAACGATCATCTCGCGCTCAATCTCACGAATCAGCGAGCCGTTCGTGCCGGCGCCGGCTTCAAAAAGTGGTTCTTTGGATTCTTCTTTCGTTTCGGGAACAACTGGGGTTTCGAGCACGGACGGTAAATCCTCCGGTTGAATGTGTTTGCCAGGGAAATAAGCGGATGCACGGGCGACCAAATTCTTCAGTTCACGGATATTGCCAGGCCATTTGTGCTCCTTGAGCTTTTCGATGGCTGCGAACGAAAACCGAACCCGGTAAGTTTTTGCGAACGAGTACAGGAGGTCGTCGAAGTCTTCCAGACGATCCATCAGCTGCGGTGGTTTCAGGTGACAGACGTTGAGTCGATAGTACAAGTCTTCGCGGAAAGCGCCGGTCTTCGACAGCGCACCGAGGTTCTTGTGAGTCGCGGCCACGATGCGCACGTCGGTCTCGATCGCGCGGTCGGAGCCAACGGGACGAATTTCACTGTTCTCGATTGCGCGGAGAAGTTTCGGTTGGAGAGAGAGCGGGAGATCGCCAATCTCATCCAGAAAAATTGTTCCACCCCGCGCGGCTTCAAAGGCTCCCTTGCGATCTTGAATTGCACCGGTGAAGCTTCCCCGCACGTGACCAAAGAGTTCGCTCTCGATCAGACTTTCACTTAAGGCGCTGCAGTTGATGCTGATGAAGGGTCCAATCGAACGGCTTGATTTTTGGTGAACTGCACGAGCCAGAATTTCTTTTCCCGAGCCCGAGGGGCCGGTGATCAAAACGGGGAACTCGGTGCTGGCAAAAATGGGCAGTCGGCGCAGTTGATCCGCCCAAGCTGAGTTTTTCGAAACGAGGTCGAAGGTCTCTGCAGGTGACTCGGTGAAGATGAAAACGGTTTCCCCGAATCGGATGCGGTCATTCGGAGCTAAAATCGCTTCCGTGATTCGCGAACCGTTTAGGTAGGTACCGTTTCGGCTTTGGAGGTCACGGATCATGTAGCCGCCAGTCTTCTTTTCGACCCGGGCGTGGCGCGAAGAAACGAATTCGTCCTCGATTCTAATCTGACAAACGGGGTCGCGGCCGATCGTCATGAAATCGGTGAGCAGAATGTTTGGTTCTCCGGGACGCCCCACGGGCACGAGGTAGAAGTCTGTAGTTAGAGAAAGTCGGTCGATTTCGATCTGCTGGGTTTCCACTGTTTTCCTCCCGGAACTATTCTTTTATGGGCCCTGAACTGGAACCCATTTCTTGGCCGTATCCCCGCGGCGACTTACTACAAGGGCCATGCCGGCGATGAGCGCCGTGTAAAATGGCGAAAACGGGGTTTTTCGTCCGAATGCCAGACGCGGGAGTCCGATATTTGAGTTCTTGGTCCGTCAGGCCGGATAACTTTCTGGCTCCGGGCCGAGTGTCGTGTTAGTCATTATCCCAACGTGAATCGACCTAAAGATGCGAGGAATTCCAAGCTGCAGTTCTTGACTAGCGCGGTCAATTTGCAGGGGTGCCCCGCGGACAAACTCCCTGAAGTCGCCATTATCGGTCGCTCGAATGCGGGCAAGTCTTCGCTGATCAACGGAATCGCGAATTCGAAAATCGCTCTCGTCAGCGGCACTCCTGGCAAAACTCGTCTGCTGAACTTCTACCAAGCTGAGCGCTACCGACTCGTGGACATGCCTGGGTATGGTTTCGCGGCTCGCTCGGGTCATGAGCAACATAGCTGGCGGCAGATGATCGAAACTTACCTCGCAGCCCGAGCGAACCTCGTCGGCCTTCTCATCGTCATGGATATCCGTCGTGACTGGAGTCGGGACGAAGGCGATCTCCTAAAATGGTTAGCGCCTCGCGAGCTTCCCGCCGCCGTCGTTGCGACGAAGGCCGACAAGCTCGCGCGCTCGCCGGCGCTCGCGCGCGTTCGCGAGATCAAGAAGCAATCAGGTGTCGAGACCGTCATGATGAGTTCTGCGCTCAAGAAGGAAGGATTCTCCGAGCTCGAAGAGTTCGTGTACCTCCAGTGGGTTAAGCCCGCCCGGGAGAAACGAACGTGAAAGCCATCGGAGTTATACCCGCTAGGTGGGGTTCCACCCGTTTCCCGGGGAAACCGTTAGCAACGATTAGCGGCAAACCTCTTCTCCAGTGGGTCATCGAAGGCGCGCGCACGAGTCGCGCTCTCTCCGAGATCCTCGTTGCGACCGACGATGATCGAATCGCCGAATTGGTGAGGTCCACGGGG
>SXSP01000378.1 GCA_005792225.1 Bdellovibrionales bacterium
ACTGCACGACCAAGGTCCTTTAACGCTCAGCGAGTCTTGCGGATGGCGGCGACGACTTCTTCGTCCGTCGCCTTGCCGTATTCGAGAACTTCGATCACGGGCAGGTACTTCAGAAGAAGGTCGGGCATGCGGCTCTCGGAAGTATTCTTAGCCGAGCATTGAAAGTAACGGACTTCCATTTCAAGGAGCGAGCAGCCGAGAACCCGTGCGAAATCGGGAAGGCGACGGCTCGGAAGGAGCGAAACACCTCTCTCGATATTCGAGATGAGTTGTGACGAATCGTAGTTCAGGGCCTTGGCGAGTTCAGCTTGGGTGATGTGAGCCGCGCGCCTGCAGTCACGGAGCCAGATGCCGAATTTCTTGCGTCTTTCGACAAGCTCGTTGTCGTTGTTCACGGCCATCTCCATTTTGGAGGCGTTGATCTCGGTACTCATGGAATGTGCGCTCATATTTCTAACTCCGGTTTTGCTCTCACTGAACTACTCGGTTCATTAGAGCATGCGGACCAGCCTCGAAGTCGCTTATGAAGAAATCGTGATGGCCCGTTTTTGCCGGGTGCTCGTTAAAACTTAGGCTAGGCTTTCTCGTATTGGTTTGAGAAGGAAATTCAGCGGGCAGCGGCTGAATCTGGGCCATCTTCCTCTTCCGCTTTGAATGCGTTCGGATTGATTCTCATCACCCAATCCCGGTAGTGCTCGTAGATCAGCTCGATCGGGCCGGGTGGATGCACGGGACCGATGTGGAGGATGAGTGAGCCGGGCTTCGCGAAGATGCGCCCTTTGGGCCAGAGTTCAGTGGCGCCTTCTAAATAAATAAAGAGAAGTGGAGTCGTGGTCTTTTCCGAGAAGAGACTCACGCCACGCTTGAATTGCTGAATGTAGCCGTCTTTTGATCGCGTGCCTTCGGGGAAGATGATCAGCCAAATACGTTCAAGCCGATTCAGCAACGTCACGCAGAGTTCGACCGCCTCACCCTTTTTATCTTTCCGGTCGATCGGGATCGCGCCGAGGCAATGCTTTGAGAAAAAAGTGAAGACGGGGTTCGAAAAGAAGTAGTCCTTGGCCGCCGCGATGTAAACGTCGAGCCAATATCGAAACGGGATGGCCGCGGCGATGGAGACGGCATCGAGGTGGCTCGCGTGATTGGCGATGACGAGAAGGCGTGGATAATTGCGGTAGATCTCGTGGAAGTCGCCCTTCACCCTCATGCGGATATAGAACTTGTAAAAGCCGTGCTTCAGGATCAATCCCCAGAGCGCCCTCATCACGAGGCTGATCAAATCATAGTGACGCGTGAACAGCGGGAGGTGCTTGAGATGGGAGGGGAGCTCCATCCATTGTTCATTGTCGTAGTCCCACTCTTTCATTGCGCTCCCGAAGTCTGCGCCGTCATCTGCAGCAGCATCCACATCACGTAATAGTAGATCGGAGCCACGAAGATGAGCCGATCCATGATGGTGAGGAAGTCGCCGCGTCCGATGATGAAGGGCCCCACGTCTTTAATGCCGAGGTCGCGTCGGATGACCGAGAGAACGAGATCTCCCAGGCTTCCCCCGAGAGCAGCCACGAGACCCGATGCGATCCAGAAAGTTTCGGAGCGCACGGGAAGGAGGTGGCGAAGCCCCCACGCCAGAATAAGTGTTAGAGAAAACGCGATGAGGCCCGCTTCGAGATTTCGTTTCGGTGAGATGCGTGAGAAGAGTCGCACCTTTCCGAAGTGACGGCTCAAACTCAAATAGAGGTTATCGCAAACCTCGGTGAGAATCAGGATGTAGATCACCATGTAAGGACCGCGGTCGAGCTGCCAGATCCAACCGAGGTGCATGAAGCCCCATCCAAGGAAGCTAAAGCACATGAGCGTGAGTGCGAGGTATTGAATCATCTGCTTCGCCGAGTTGCGAACAATCGGTATCATGCAGATAGCACCCAGGAAGATCATCGGTGCGAGATCGTAGAGCGAGTTGTTGTCGTAGTAGATCGCAAGGCCGAGCGCCATGAGACCGATGTACGTGGCCCACACGAAATAACTCCGGTGGTACATGCCCATCATTTGAAAGAAGATTTTCGCACCCATCATCGCGCACACGGTGAGAACGACGAGTGGCCAGGGCGACGCGAGTCCGCAGAATCCAAGCAGGATCGGAGCGGCGAAGAGCCAACTCTTCAGCGAGGCCCAGGACGCCTGAGTGTGCGTGTTTTTATTGCGGATGAAGAACAAGGGAACGCCGATCGCGACGAGAAAGGCGATGACGAGCATCACCGTTTCCCGGTAGAGCGGTTGCCCCCAGAGGCTGGTTTCGATCATGATTTCATCTCAATGTTGTAATCCTTGATCTTCTTGTAAAGGCTCGAGCGCGAAATCTTAAGAAGCGCCGAAGCCTGATCGACATCACTCGTGCGCTCAAGCGCCATGCGCACGAGTTGCGCTTCGTAGTCGGCCGTAAGATCGTTCAAGCCGCGCGAAAGGTCCACGTCGTTCATCGAAGCGGCGGGGCGGCCGACGATCGGGAGAACTCTCATGGCATCTTCGCGGCGAATGACCGGAAGCGGCGAGTAGAGGCAGAGTTGCTCGCAAACCCTCTTAAGTTCCCGTACGTTTCCGGGCCACGAATGAGATTTGAGCGCGGTGAGGGCTTCTTCCTCGATCGACTTGTTTCGGCGTGGGCGTTCGCGTTCCATGAAGTGTTTCATCAAGTCGGTGATGTCGTCGATGCGGTCGCGAAGGGCCGGAAGGAGGAGCTTGCGGCCGTTCAGACGCCAGAGGAGATCCTCGCGGAACTTCCCTTCTTTCACCATAGTCTCGAGATTCTGGTTTGTCGCCGCGATCACGCGAACGTTCACGCGCAGGGAATCTTTGGCGCCGACGCGACGAATTTCGCCGCTCTCGAGAAATCGCAGAAGTTTGGCCTGCTGCGAGAGTGGAAGAGCTTCGATTTCGTCGAGGAAGAGATCGCCCCCATGGGCGGCCTCCGCTAGACCCATTTTGTTTTGATCGGCGCCCGTGAAGGCTCCGCGAACATGGCCGAAAAATTCACTCTCGAAGACATTTTCGGGAAGGGCCGCGACGTTGACGGTGACAAACGGGCGAGTGCCTGAATCCTCTTGAGCATGGATGAGCGACGCCGCGACTTCTTTGCCCGTACCGGATTCACCCTCGATCAAGATGGGACCTGGCTCGCCACGAAGGTTCGCGATTTGGCGACGCGCCTCCAGCGATGCGGAACTCGAACCGATCCACGGAACGGTGTTGCTCGCGGTGCGAGTGGAAGCGTTGCGCAGAAGGTGAAGGGCTTCGATCTTTTCGAGAGTGAGCAAAAACTCCTCGGGGCTCAGGGGTTTTGCCAAAAAGCGCGAAGCACCGGCCTTCAAACAAGATTCCATCAGATCGCGATCCAGGTCTCCCGACATTGCGACGATCTCGAGATGCGGATCGAGCTTGTGGAGGCTTTCGATGAGATCAACACCCTCGGCTTTCTTGAGATTCCCGGTGAGATGCATGTCGACGAGGGCCGCCGTGAAGCTCCCTTGGGGCGGTGCTTTCGGATCGTCGGAGTGCACCATTCGCCAGTGCGACGGAAGCGTCATGCGAATACCGCTCACCACAAGATCGTCATCATCGATGACAAGCAGTTTCAAGCGCGTATCGTTTGATCGATCCATGAGCACCTTCCTACGCTAAAAGTTCGTACCACTCCATCCTATGCAACAGAGGTGCTCTGTGACAATATGGGGTGCGCTAAACCAACCCTAGTTTTTTGGAGTCTAAATGGCCCGTTCTGCATCGCATTCGTTGCGCATTCTCTTGCTCGAGGGAATCCACCCGGTCGCGAAGGAGCAACTCGAGAGAGACGGATTTCAAGTTCGCCTCGAGACCTACTCTCCGGCGGAAAAGGAACTCACAGAATGGATACAGGGAGTGGATGCGGTTGGGATTCGCTCGAAGACCCAGATCACAAAGCCGATTCTGGAAGCGCAAAAACAACTTTTGACGATCGGCGCGTTCTGTATCGGAACCGATCAAATCGCGACACCCGTCGCGAACGGGCTCGGCATCCCGGTTTTCAACGCACCCTACAGCAATACGAGAAGTGTTGCGGAACTCGTCATCGCGGAAATCATCGCGCTTTCGAGGCAGCTCGGTGACCGGAATTCGAAGGCTCATCAAGGTGAGTGGTTAAAATCGGCGGAAGGATCGCGCGAGGTCCGCGGCAAGACTTTGGGCTTGGTCGGTTATGGGCACATCGGCAGTCAGGTGAGCGTCCTCGCCGAAGCTCTAGGCTTAAGGGTTGTTTATTTTGATATCATCAAAAAGCTCCCGCTCGGAAATTCGCAAGCATGCCGAACGTTGGGGGAGCTCCTCCAGCAATCGGATTTCGTAAGCCTTCACGTTCCCGATACGCAGCAAACGAAGAACCTGATCGGTCACCAGGAAATCTCGGCGATGAAGCGCGGGAGCCATTTGATCAACGCAAGTCGCGGCAGTGTTGTTGATATTCCAGCGCTCGCGACCGCGATCCGCGAAAAGCGTCTCGCCGGTGCCGCGGTGGACGTATTTCCGTATGAGCCGGCGAGCAATAAAGAGAAGTTCGTGAGCGAGCTCCAAGGGCTTCCGAATGTTCTTCTCACCCCGCACATTGGAGGCAGCACGCTCGAAGCACAAGAGGCGATCGGAGTCGAAGTCGCAACGAGTCTCGCGGCGTTCCTCAAGACCGGTAGCACGCGGGGAGCCGTGAACTTTCCGAACGTGGATCTTCCGATTCTTCATCAAGATTGCCACCGCATCATCAACGTCCACCGTAACGTGCCCGGCGTCCTCTCCGACATCAACACGATCGTCTCGGATGTGGGAGCGAACATTCAGGCGCAATCGCTCTCGACCGACAATCAAATCGGTTATCTCGTCATGGATATCGAAAAGGCCGAGGCCGACGAAGTCGCAAATCGGATCGCGAAACTCGATACCAGTATCAAGACGAGAGTCGCGTTCTAAGACGTTCTAAACCTACCAACTAGAATTCATCGTCCAAGTCTGGCGCGCCTCGCGATCAAAGTCGGGAGGCGTGATTATGATTTCGCGACAGAAGCCGCATATTCCCTTATATCCACTCAGCTTTTCACCGAAGAGGAGTCGATGATCGGGGAACACGAATGGGTGCAATAAAGAAGTTCGATACGGGTTTAGACGCCTCTAACTCAAAGCCAGTCAAAATCGAAATGCCGAACGCGGGGCAGTTGAGCGACAGTTCGCGCATGTTGGGCATTCTACAGAATGACACGAGGGGCTTTGAGAGACTCGCGCAGTTCCTGAAAACTCGTTGCGGAATTGATCTCCCCACGACGCCGAAAAACTTAAGTCTCATGGCTTCACGCCTACGCAAAGTTTTGGAAGCCAGAGGACTCCCTGATTACGACTCATACGCCGATTTGCTCGAGAAGGAACGGCCCGCCGATATGAACGAGTTCATATCGGCTCTCACGACGAACACGACTCACTTTTTCAGGGAAGCCGAGCATTTCAAACATTTGGCAAAAACATTGCCTGTTTATCTCAACGAGAAGAAGTCGCGCGAACTACGGGTTTGGTGCGCGGCTTCGAGCACGGGCCAAGAGCCTTACACAATCCTGATGACGATCCTCGAGACCGGCGTGCTCCAGAAAGGCGTCACGATCAAATTCTTGGCGACCGACATCGACCTTCAGGTTCTGGATAAGGCGGCGAGAGCCGTCTACCGCGAAGAGGAAATCGAGAACGTTCCATCGGATCTGCGCGCGAAATACTTCGAGGCGAAGTCGGATCCGTCGGGGGGAAGTTGGTTCCGGATCAAGCCGTCCTACGCGAGCCAAATTCGTTTTGCTCGTCTCAACTTGATGCAGTCGGAATGGCCGTTTCAGCACAAGTTCGACATCGTTTTTTGCCGTAACGTCCTGATC
>SXSP01000379.1 GCA_005792225.1 Bdellovibrionales bacterium
CTTGAAGCTCTCCGTTGCGACTTCGCTCGGAACGAGCTCGACCTCAGAGATACCCGAGAGTTGTTCAAGCTGCGATTTCAGCGTGCGCACCTTATCGGGGCTGGCACTCTCCTCCAGATACGCGGTCAATTGGGAGGAATCGCCCCACGACGCCAAGATGCGATTCATATTGAATGAAAGTGAAAACACGAACGCGACCACGGTAAATGTCGCCGTGAGAACCGAGAGCGTCGCGAGCTGCATGCCCGTGTGGTGGACCCAAGATCTTCGGAAGCTTCTGAGATCATCCTTGAACGAAGCCGACATCGCTATTTTCCTCTTTAGTCCCCGACCGTGAGCTGGCCGGCTTGGATGGTCACGACTCTCTTCGCCCGTCGCTTCACGAGCTCATGATCGTGAGTGGCGACGAAGACGGTTGTGCCTTGAGCATTCACGCGATCAAGAAGATCCATGATCTCCTCGCTCATTTGCGGGTCCAAGTTTCCCGTCGGCTCATCGGCGATCAGAACACCGGGCTGGTGAATCAACGCGCGCGCGATCGCCACTCGCTGCTGCTCCCCGCCCGAGAGCTGCTCGATATAATTCTTTCTCTTGTAGCTGAGGCCCACGTTCTCGAGCATCTCGTCCACTTTGCGCGAGAGATTTTGCGGCCTCTCAGATCGAACTTCGAGTGGGAGGGCAACGTTCTCGAAAACCGTACGGCCTTTTAGGAGCCTGAAATCTTGGAAGACGACCCCGATACGGCGACGGTAGTAAGTAACTTCTCCCGCGGTGATCTCGCATAGATCATGACCCGCGACGCTGATGAGTCCCGAACTCGGTTTATCGAACGCCGAGATCATGCGGAAGAGAGTTGTCTTTCCCGCGCCGCTTGGGCCCGTCAGAAAGAGGAACTCACCTTTTTGAATCGAAAGGTTCACGTCGCGAAGCGCGTGCACCGGCCCTGGGTACGTTTTATAGACGTGCGCGAATGAGATCATTCCATCAGTTTAAGGTTGGTCAGAACAGTTGACCACTGAGCAGCAGGTCCAGAATTTTCTGGTGTTGCTCTCGGAGCGCCAGACGAATAGCCGGCGAAAGCGCATCGGGCCGCACGAATCGCGAGGGTCCTAGGACTTCGGAATAGGAGGTCTTGATGGATTTGATGACGGCGCCGCTTTGGTAGACGCGGCTGACGATGAACGGGTTCTGCTGTCCCCAGTCCTCGGTTTGAACGTGGAAGTTCATTCCCTTGAAGACGACGTCAGAGTTGAAACCCTTTTCCACGCTGCTTGCTCCGTTGCGAGATCACCCGAGTGTCCAATGCTTGAACGGTTTTTCATTCTGTCTGACCCATCATCGTTTGGCAAGATGTAGGAATCAAATCAGCCGGCGAAAACCGTCGAAATTTTGTTCATACCAAATTGGGAATCGGCGGATTAAACGCCGATTTCCTCTCTCAAAACAGCTCTCTCCGACCGATAAGCCTGCATGAGATCGAGAGAGTTCGTGCAGCACTGTCGCAACAACTGGCGCAACATTTGGCGCAAAATCAATCTAATCTCGGTCCTCGTCATTTCGCTTTTGGCGTCGGTGGGCTGCATGAACGGGTCCAGCGGCGGCGGCGAAGTCGCTTCGGTTCCGCCTGTGGATTATTGCCCTCATTTGCCTTCCCGCGCGTTCGACGCTTCCAACCGCGTTCGAATTCAGGGTAAGGCGTTTTACGAATACAGAATGATGGGGAACATGTACGTCGCGAACGGCTCATACACGGTTCGCCCGCTCAGCAACACACCCGCTACAACTTTTCGCCTCGATATCAACGGCACGACGAAATCCTACACCTGCACGAGCCCATGCTCGAACGCGAACGTCGTCGCGAATCTTCGCTCTGTTATAAATGCCGACACCTCTTTACCCGCGACTGCGACGACCACCACTGAGTTCGGCGCGGCGATGCTCGTGGTGAAACCGAAAGTCTTGGGTACTCCCATTACGCTCTCGAACTTTCTCTTTCTGGATGACGAAGACAGCGGCGGAATCAAGATGGGTGCCGAGCCCGGTGTGATCCGCCACGTGGAAGTTCGCGTGACCGATGCGGGAGGCAATGTCGTTCAGTGTGCGGAGACGAATGCGAGCGGTGCCTATGATTTCTACCTTCCAAAGAATTCCGGTAGCTATACGGTCGAAGTCACCTCACGCTCAAAAAACGTCTACAACACGGCGTACGTTCTGCAAAACCCGACTGAGAACACCTACTACTCGGTCAAGCACGTCGTCGGCACTTCGGCGGACGCGAGTCTTGATCCACTGCTCGCGCCCGCAACCGGCACGCTCGAAGGCGGAGCCTTCAACATTCTCGATCAGATCTACAAATCACAAGAGTATCTGCGCACCGAAACCGCGAATTGCGACAACTCAGGGTCACCAAACTACTACGGAGACTGTGAGCCCTTCACGACGGCACCTCTCGTTTATACTTACTGGAAAAAAGGCTTGAGCCCTGGCGTCTACATCGGATCCAGGGGCGCGATCAGTTTCTATCTCAACGGTCAGCGCGAACTCTATATCGGTGGCGGATTGAATGACGACGTTGAATCGAGTGATATGGATCACTTCGACAACTCGGTCATCGTCCACGAGTACGGTCACTTTCTCGAAGATCAGTTCGCGGCGCCCGATTCTCCGGGCGGGAGCCACAACGGTCGATCAATTATCGATCCGCGACTCGCGTGGGGTGAAGGCTGGGCCGACTTTTTCCAAGCAGCGGTTCTTTACGCGAACTCGGGTGCGACTCCCTACTACCGGGACACTTACGGTCACGTGGGCTGTTCGGGCGCCGCGTGCTACGGAATCAACTACAACGAAAATCTCGATCCCACTTCGATGTCCTACGGCGATCAACCTACGGATATGGGCGAAGGGATCTTCCGCGAATTCTCGGTCACACGTCTCCTCTACAAAGTCGTGAAAACCGGAAGCGGCATGAAATTCTCAGAGATCTGGGCGAATCTCGCGGGCCCAACGAAGAGTATGAAGGCGAGTCCTGATCCGTTTAAGTCGATGGGTCGGTTCCATAAGTTGCAGTACAACAATTCACCGAAGACTGATTGGACGGCGATCAGTAATGCCGAGAAACAATCCGTCAGTGACCTCGGTGATTACGCGACTCCGCTCAATCTCAATCAATCGACTTGTCTCTCGAGTAACGATGGCATTCCCATGAGCGTCAAGATGACCTCCACCGACGACGGAAGTTTTTCCTCATCTGATCAGTTTAACAACAATGACTTCTTCGTCTATCGACACTCGGGTGGCGCCGTCACATTTAAAGTCAACTGGAGCGGCGGTCGCGCGGATCTCGATTTGTATATCTACCGGCCCGGCTACGTCTTCGGCGACAACGAAGGCCTCGTGGCGTTGAAGAACGTCGAGAACGCGGGATTATCCGGCGAAGAGAAGGTCACGGTGGAACTCGCAGCCGGTCCATACATGATCAACGTCATGGCCTACACGGGAACGGATTCAAACAACGTTCCCGTTTACGGCTCGGTAGGAACTTATTCGACAACGTACAAACTCAAGATCAACGACTTGCGCGCGTGCCCCAAACCGGATGGTGATGCATGGTGAATTCAATGAAGTGGGCGATTCTCTCAGCACTCATCGTCGGCACCGTTGCGTTTGCGATCGCTAAAGATCAAGTTGCGGGACACAAGTCGCACGTCTTGCGTGGCCCAGCGAGCAAGGCCGCACACGTTCAAGGGAAGGCTTCCGGGCTCTTTGATGTCGAAATCATTCCAGCATCCGCACCCGTGTCGCAGGCGGGGCAAACGTTTGCTCTTGATGCGAGCATCACCGCGAAGCACGATGTTGAAGACGTTCAATTTGCCTGGAACTTACCCGAAGGCATTTCGGCATCATCCGCGATCAAGGGAAGTCTCGGCCCGATGAAGGCCGGTGAAGTGAAACATTTATCGCTCACGGCCGTGAGCGGCACGGCTGAGAACCGTCGGATCCACCTTCACGTCTACAAACAACATGGACGTGAGGCGATGGGCATGATGAGCCAGTACAACACAGTCGATGAAGAGAAAATCGAACAGAAGATTCGCACCAAGGCAGAAATACTTCAGAGCAACTCTGCCTCTGGCGGTCAGCGCCTAAAAGTCGTTCAGTAACTTTTAGACCGGAACGACTTCCAAATCTGGATTGAATTGCTCCTTCAAAATACCTTGGATTGCATCGAGCGTAGCCGCAGTCGAACTCGGGCAAGTTCCGCACGCGCCCTGATAACGAACTTCGAGCAAGTTGCCCTTCAATGCCACAACTTCGATGTCGCCACCGTCGCCCTGCAAGTACATCCGAACGGTATTATCGAGAATCTCTTCGATCAACTGCACGTCGGGAGGGAGATTGGATCGATCCTTCTTTTTTTTCTCTTCTTCCAGGAGAAAGCCCGGATCATGAACCGGAAGATCCCGTTGCAAGACCGCCGTAACATCAAGGCGGAGAGTCTCGACATCGGCTTCATCCGCGTACGTCACGGTGACGACGTTCTCGAAGAAGTGAAGTTGACGGACCTCTTCGATCGCAAAGAGGTCTTCCGCAAGACGGATACCTTGAGCCTCGCTCGGGCGGGTGAATGTCGCCTTGCCCTCGTTCTTGACCGGGACGCTGACGACGAACTTCAACGCGTTCGGATTCGGAGTCGGCTGGACTCTCACAGCGATATCTTGGGTGACGGCCGTGCTCATTAGAAAAACTCCTTAGCCTTGATCAGGCTCTCTTTCAGAACGTCGACTTCTTTAAACGTATTGTAGATGGAGAACGAAGCTCTCGCCGTCGCCGGTATTCCCAGACGTCGCATGAGCGGCTGACAACAATGGTGACCCGCGCGAATCGCGATGCCCTGCTGATCGATGAGCGATCCCACGTCGGAAGGATGCGCGCCTTCCATGACAAACGAGAGAATCGCGGCCTTGTGCTTCGCCTCGCCGACGATGCGAAGGCCTGGAATCGATTTGAGTTCATCCGTCGCGTATTTCAAGAGGGCTTGCTCGTATTTCGAGATCGACTCGAGCCCGATCGCGTTCACGTAGCGAAGAGCCGCCGCGAGACCAACGGCGCCGGAAATATGAGGTGTTCCCGCCTCAAACTTATGCGGAACGGCAGCCCACGTGGTTTTCTCCCAGCTGACTTGCGCGATCATGCTTCCGCCACCTTGGTAAGCATTCATTCTCTCAAGGAGTTCGGCCTTACCATACAGCGCACCTATTCCATAGGGGCCAAAAATCTTGTGGCTCGAGAACGCCAGAAAATCGCAATTGATCTTCTTCACGTCGACCTTAAGGTTCGAAACGGCCTGGGCCGCGTCGATCATGACTTTGGCGCCGACTGCGTGCGCGGCCTCGATGTATTTTTCGATCGGTGTGACCGTGCCGAGAGTATTTGA
>SXSP01000380.1 GCA_005792225.1 Bdellovibrionales bacterium
GAATGTAATTTTGCAGAGTCACGCGGAGGGCGGAAGTCAGTTGCTCGCTCAGGCGAAGTCCGTGCCCGATGACATCGTCCGCATGGTGCTCGAACACCATGAGTGCGCGGATGGGACCGGTTACCCGCGCGGATTGAAAGATCTCGTGACGAGTCCCTTCGGACGAGTTTTAAGCTTGGCGAATACTTTCGTTGATCTCATGCAAGACGATCCGACTGAGGATCCTAAGGAGCGCGCGCACAATGCGATCGCGCAAATCAAATTCATGGGCGACCGGAAGTTCAACAAAGAGGCCGTGCAGGCGCTCGTGAAGATCTTCCCCGCGGAAAAGAGCAAGGCCGCTTCATGAGTCAGTACCAGCTCTTCGATGCATTTCAAGACATCATCTTTGTCGTCGACGGCGATTGGAAGCTGTTCTACGGCAACACGATGGCTTGTTTGCTGATCGAAGTGACGCCGAGACGGCTTTCCTCGGGAAAACCGCTCGCGCAGTTCATGGAGTTCGCGTCACCCATCACCGACGAGAGCGGGATCGGTGCGATCGAAGAGCTCACGCATGCACGGGAAGTGACGTTCACTCTTCCGGGATCGGGAAAGACGGGTTGGGTTCAGGTCGTCATGCAACCGGTTCCGGCCTCGATGGCTCAGCCTGAGGATGGCAAACGCTGGATTATCAGCATGCGCGACACGACCCTCGAGCGCACGCTGCACTTGAAGTATCGCGGTGAGCTGGATCAAAAAGAATCCGTGATCAAAGACCTGCAAGAGGCCCGCAAGGCGCTTGAAGAGTACTCATCGCTTTTGGAAAAAAAGGTCGAAGAACGCACGATCGAACTTCGTGAAGCAAATCGTTTGCAGAAGACGATTCTCGATAGCCTCGGTCAGGGAATTCTCGTCTTCGACAAAAACGGAGTTTGTCTTCCGATTTTCTCTAAAATTTGTTTACGAATGCTCCAGGGTGAGCCGACGGGTCAGCCGATCGAGAAAATTTTGGGCTTCGCGGGTTCTGAAGCCGAGGGTTTCACGCAGTGGCGTGAGGCCGTTTTCGATCAGCTCCTGGATTTCGAGGATATGGTGCCGCTCGCGCCGAGTCGCTTGACCAATGCAAATGGGCTGGAGCTTCACTTCGATTATTATCCCATGCAGGATGCGAATCACCAGCTTCAGGGCGTGGTCGTCGTCGCGACGGATAAGACGCGAGAAGTGGCGGCGTTGAAGAAGGCCGAAGAAGAACGTTTGCTCGTCGGGAAGGTGACGCAAGTCGCGAGAAATCGCGATGCGTTCCGCCTCTTCGTCTCTGAGGCCACAAGGCTTCTCAGTGGTCTGCAGTCTTCGGGAGACCTCGATCTTGAGGACATCACGCGGAGACTCCACACGTTGAAGGGTGGTTCCGCATCCTTCTCCCTCATGGCGATCGCGGATGCCTGTCACGAGCTTGAGAACAACGTGAAGATCATGAACGCTCCCGAGTCGCGCGATCAATTGAACTCGCTCCTCGCGGAGAAATCGCGCGAAGTGCTGACGCTCTTGGATGCCGCAATCCATGATCTCGCTGAGCTCTTGGGCCCGTCTGTTGCGGATTTGGACAATCAGACGATTGAACTCGCATCCGAGCAGGTGAAGGCTTGGGCTCAGGGACTCTTTGATGCCTCACGAGATGCGAAGTGGGAGGGCGTGCGCCACGTTGCCGGCCAACTCTGGCGCGAGGCGACCGAGAAGCCCGTTGGGCCGACGGTTCTTCATCTCTCGGCATCGCTGAAGGGGCTAGCCGCGAGCATGGGTAAGCATCTCGAAGCGTTCGACGTGGTCGGTGCCGATACCAAGGTGTCGGCCGAGAAGATGCAGGGTCTCTTTGCTTCGCTCGTGCACGCGTTCCGGAACTGTATTTATCATGGGCTTGAAACAACCGATGATCGCGTGAAGGCGGGTAAGTCCGCGGGTGGTCGCGTGTTTGCGAAATTCACGAAATCGGTGAGCCTGGATCATCCTTCTCTCCGGATCGAAATCGGGGATGACGGTCGTGGTGTAGACCCAGCCCGCATTCGTAAAAAACTTCGGGACATTGGTCTCGTGGATTTGGCGGCCAAGGGCGATCACGAAGTCATCCAGGCGATTTTGCGTGATGATTTTTCGACGTCGACCGAAATCAATCTCGTCGCGGGCCGCGGGGTTGGGCTTTCGGCCATCGCGGCTGAAGTGGTGAAGCTCGGCGGAAAAATCGAAGTCATGTCTGAACTCGGTCGCGGTATGAGCCTCGTCATCGAGGTGCCGGTTCCGAACGAGCAGGCGGCGGTTGAGCACTTAAAGAGTGCTTGATCAGCCTTTCGTGGCTTTCTCCCAAACCTTAAACAACTTTTCTTTGAGCGTTGCCTCGTCGATCGGCTTTACCATGTAGTTCGACACGTGGGCCTGAACGGCTTGTACGACGCGTGCTTTCTCGCTTTCGGTCGTGAGCAGAAGAAAAGGAAGGTTCTTCCAGTCCGGAACCATGCGCACGCGCTTGAGGAGCTCAAGTCCCGTCATCACGGGCATGTTCCAATCGGAAATGACGAGCCCAATCTCTTCCTTGGCGCTCTGAGCTTGCCAGAGGATATCTAATGCCTCCTGGCCATCCTGGGCTTCGAGGAGATTCCAATAGCCGAGACGGCGCAAATAGGCCTTCAAGAGATCCCGCAGGCTCTGAATATCGTCAACGATCAAGATTCGGGTCGAAGGCGGAAACATTAAATACTACCTATTTAGCGCAGGGCCCGGCGCAGGATCTTGCCCACGTTGGTTTTGGGGAGTTCGGTTCTGAACTCGACTTCCTTTGGAACTTTATAGCTCGTCAACTGCTTGCGCGCATGTTCAATCACGGCTTCGGCGGTGAGTGACGGGTCTTTCTTTACCACGAAAACTTTGACGATCTCGCCGGATTTTTCGTTCGGTACTCCGATCGCCGCGACTTCAAGAACGCCCGGGAGAGATGCCACGACGTCTTCGACTTCGTTCGGATAAACGTTGAAGCCGGAGACAAGAATC
>SXSP01000381.1 GCA_005792225.1 Bdellovibrionales bacterium
GTGATTTCGAGGCGTCTGAGAGGTCCTGCTTTCTCAGCGAGGTCCTCAGCGCGTGGATGTAGGCGATCTGGTAGTAAACAAGTCGGCGGGCCGTGGCGCGCATTTCTCCGGGAAAATACGTCACGGCCTGACGGGCGAGATTTCTTGAATGATTCACGAGTCCACCCCAGAGTGTGCGAGCTTCCCACCATCGGTTGTAAGCCGAGTTCGTTCGAAAACCCAAGACGATCCCGAGAGCCGCCCCTAGGAGACTCGCGGTCACTTCAGGAACATCAAAGTGAGGGCCGTGCCATCCGCGCATGAACGCAAACGTCACGAGGCATGCGAAGATGACATACCCGAAGAGAAGCTTCCAAATTTGTTCGATGATGTGGGGGAGGAATCGAGAACTTTTAAGAACCACGCCGTGGACTCCTTCGTTGGAACGAGAGATTAAAGAGGAGCCCGGCCGACATTGCTTGGAGTCGAGGTGAAGAATGAAACGATATTTTCGTCACGAGTGGAGCGTTTGCTCGCTGGACCCGTTTCCATTTCCCTTCTTGAGACGACTTCGTCCCAGATTGGAACGAAATTTCGTCCCCCTCCATCAGGGGCTGGTATGATGGAGGTATGAGCTGGATATTCGTGATCGAAAAAGACGAGGCGCACGCCCGGGAGATCGCGGAGGCCGTCGCCCAGATGGAGCCCACGGTCGCGACCTTGCGCTTTTTGGACCCCAAGGCGTTTTTGGAATGGATGACTCGTCTTGAGCAAAACGATCCGCAATTGAATCCACCTCTTCCATCAGGAAAATTCCGGGGAATCGTGACTTCGGTCGAGAACTGGAAGTTTCGCGACGTAAAACTCATCGGCAAGTTCAAGGCGCTCTTCATCCAAAAGGGGCTCGCGCAGTCTGAAGACGAGTTGGGCGTCGTCTTCACCGGCTACGAAGAAGAGTCGGTCCACAAGAAGCGTTACGAACAAAGGTCAGTGAATAACTTCATCTACAAGCCGTTCGACAAGGTCCTGCTGCGCCAGTTGCTCGAAATCGCGTTCTCGGGACGCGGGCCGGTTAAGAACTTCTACGTTCATAACTACAAGGGTTCCTTCCGAGTCGAGATGCTAAAAGAGATTCTCTCGACCCGGCTGACGGAACTCGGCTTTCACACCCTCTCCGACCAAGCCGTTCAAACGGGAACGATCGCGAAATATTACGCGCCGTTTTTGGAGACCCAACAACATCGAAGCGCGATGGCTCAGGCGCTCTCGAGCCAGCTCAACCCGAAGACGGGGCTTCACGACGTCTATCTTCGATTTTATGCGCTCGATCAGCAGCAGTCCTTTAACCTGCAGCGACTGGTGAAAGAGAAGAGTCATCCGCGAACGCTCCCGACCGTCGCCGGCTCGCCGAAAACTTTCGAGTTTGCTTTCGTGGAGCACGAAAAGAGTTCGCTCTGTCAGGAGATTGAACCGACGTTTGAGCGCTTCTTTCAAGTTCCGATCCGCAAAACCAAAGATCTCCCGACGATGCTCAAAGATCTCCAGGCCCTTTCGTCGCATCCGGATCACCGCTTCGTCTTCATCGATGACCTGCACGTCGTCGGGAACGAAATGAACGAACTCCAAAGCTTCATCAACATGAATCAAAAAAGTCCGATGTCGATCTTCCTCCTGAGCAAGAAAATATTTCCGGAGGATCTCGAGCGCGAGCTGAGCACGATCTGCGAAGATATCTATTACTCGCCGTTCAATAAGTCGTATTTAATGAAGAGTTTAAAGCTACGCTGGCCGACGATTCCGGTAAAGGAAGAACTCTTCGAATCCACGCGTGAATTCGAACAACAAATCCATGTCTCCAATCCCGTTCAGATTATCGAAGTGAGCGAAGTCAGTGTCGTGATCGAGTACTATCGCGAGTTGCCGCTCTCGAGCTTCCGGGAGTTCGTTTTCTGGATGCCGGAAGAAGCGCAGACGCCAACTCTCTTAGCTCAGTGCGTACACACGGCGCCGCTTCAAGGGAAAAAGGGCTACCAATGTCACTTTATTTTTTTCGGATTGCAGGATGCAGAGAGGAAGCATCTTCGGTTGTGGATGAGGCATCAATACGTCGAGGAGAAGCAGAAGGGGTCGTGAGCGGGGCGCATGGGCTGAAGAAGCCGCGACTGCGCCCCTAGTGGTGATCTTAGCGGTGAGTCGTGCAGAGGCGTCCAGTGGGGACCCAAGCAGACTTTCCGAAGCTATCACGTGTCATTTTGTATTCACGACCTTGGTGGCAAGTCGTTCCGCTGCCCGAACCGGTGAACGCGAATGCGCCAGAGGAGAGAAGACCAACTGCGATGATGACGAGTGCTTTCATTATTGCTCCTTTTGAATTGGGTTTTTGCATGAGTTTTTACGGCGTTTTTATGCCTACCGCAGCGACGTCCTGCCTCGCAACCTGAATCTCGTTTAGTTTCCGCAAACTCGAGCTAACGCTCCACTCATCGCCGAGTCCTGATGCGGCTGGACGTTCGTCTATCCGCACCGAATTGTGTTCAAGAGGAAAGCCAAAGACGTCGATCGGAGACGGTATGGTTTGGCCAAGATTCGTTTCCATTTGCATGATCGCCTGCGTGACGGCGCCTCCCGCGTGGGGTTCGCCCGATTGCCTCGTGCGGGCACTTGAGAAGAAGTTCGGGCTTACGCCAAGAAGCCCCACCTTGATGTCGAAGCGAATGGCGACTCTCAATGAGCGTTTCGGAACCAACTTGTCTGATGAGCTTTATGATTCGATTGATTCTCCCACGGTGAATCGATTCGTGAAGCACCTCGAAAATCTCCGCCACCGTGATGCTCGACAACTCGCTTCGGAAGCCGCGACCACCAACGACCCGGGATCGTTCATGAGGGCGAGCCTCACCAAGGGCGTGGTGAAAGAAGAGAACTGGCAGAGGCTTGGCTCCTCCGTGCATCGGCCCGAACAAATCGATCAACATCTCAAAAAAATGAACATCGCGGTTGCGGAAAACGTGCGAGAGGATCTCATGCGCACTCTCGCGGGACTCGACCCAGAGCTTCGCGGCGAGTTTCTCGATCGACTCACTCGAGCCAAACGAACCGATGCCGATTCGCTCCTAGGCGCCGTGACGTTGGAGCAACTCCAGACGAAGGGGAGCGTTCTCTCGCCGCGCGTTTTCGAGCGGGCTCTCGACGGGATCACCGAAAACCAAAATCCGAGTTGGCAAAAACTCGCCCGAGCGCCGCTCAAAGATCCGAAGGTCAGCCGCATGATCGAAGATCATCTCGATGCGATCTTACAGGCTGACAAGAGTCACTCGCAATTCGCCGACCGCAGCTACCGCACGTTTCTGATCCATCGGGCGAAGATGGAGTGGGACAAAGTTCGTAGTCAGTACGATCCTGAAGTCCTCGGGCGCGTTTTGACCGA
>SXSP01000382.1 GCA_005792225.1 Bdellovibrionales bacterium
GGCGAGACGGCGGAAATGCCGGGTGTCTACCACGGGCGCGACTTCGATGCGGCCGGATTTTCGGTCGGCATCGTCGATGAGGACAACACTCTCGGTCCACATCGCGTGAGCGTCGGGGACCGCGTGATCGGCGTCTCGAGTTCAGGCTTCCATTCGAACGGCTTCTCGCTCCTTCGCAAGGTCTTCGAAGGTGATCTCGAGAAGTGGAAGGATGTGTTGCTGACGCCAACCCATCTTTACCCCTCGGTGGTTCTTGAACTCCATAAAAAAGGTTTGGTCCGCGCGGTAGCGAACATCACCGGCGGGGGAATGGAAAACATTCCGCGCGTTCTTCCCAAAGGCGTGTTCTTGCCGCTCATCGATTGGGCTTGGCCGCAACCCTTCATTGAAGTTCAAGATCGAACCGGAATGTCGCGTACCGAAATGCTCAAGACTCTCAATTGCGGCATCGGCCTCGCACTCGTCGTTAAGCCAGATGCGGTCGCCGAAACCGAGCGCATCGTTCAATCGCACGGTTACAAGACGACGCCGCTGGGGACGTTGCAACAAGCGTCGAATCCGGCTGCCGATCCGGAGGTTCAATACTGATGCGGCGGTGGGGCGTCTTGATCTCAGGGCGTGGTTCGAATTTAGGTGCCCTGCTGGACGCGCGCGAACAGAATCTCGACATCCGCGTCGTGCTCAGTTCAAACCCTTCGGCCCACGGTCTACTGCGCGCGCGTCGCGCGGGGGTTCCAGCCGAGATCACGCCATTTGTCTCCGGAGCACGAAAGATCGATTGGGTCGCCCTTGACCTTAAGCTTCGTTCCCTGGGTGTCACGCACGTTTTTCTTGCGGGCTTCATGAAGATCGTTCCGGCTTCGTTCGTGGGCGCTTGGCGCGGACGAATTCTCAATCTTCATCCGTCGCTCCTTCCGCTTTACCCGGGCCTCGAGAGTATCGGGCGCGCTTATCAAGATCGAAAACCCATGGGACTTACGGTTCACGAGGTGAATGAAGAGGTCGATGCGGGTCGAATCGTTTGCCAAAGGTGCTGCTTGAAACCGACGGATCAGGGAGAGTATCCTTCGGGCCTCTCGTTGGCTGAAGCCGAATTCCTCATTCATGTCGATGAGCAACGCACGATCAAGGAGGCGGTCGAACGATGGAGCGTTTAGATTCTTCAGCAGCGGATGTCGTGATCGTCTCGGCGTTCGGCCGGGGCAATTGGATTGCGATGGAACTCGCGGGTCGTGGGTGGAAGACCACACTCGTGGACGTTTCCGAAACCCTCGGAACGTACGCACCCGAAGATATCGAGGGCCCGTTTGGTTTTCTCGAAGCGTCGGATCTCACGCCTTCGCAAAAATCACGTCTTGAAGATGAGGGTGAACTCGTCTTCGTTCCCGCGGGCATGACGATCTGGCTAAAAGAGGGTCCGATCGAATGTCGGGGAGACCTGAACAGGCTCCAGCTTGAAAAAAGGGGCGTGAGCGTTGCGGTCGATCATTACTTGCGTCGCCTCGGACCATCCGATCGTGACTCAGAAAGAGAGCGTCGCGCGCTCGCTAAAAAATCGTTTCGCGAAACGTGGTTTGCGCACTTCGCGCATCAAATCGCGTCGCCGGTCGTTCGCGAAAATCACGAAGCCATCGGTCTCGGAGCCCATTGGCCGATTTTCGCGCCGTTCTCAATTCGACAAGTGACCGCCGCAGGTCTGCAAAAGGGATTGAAGAACTGCCAGAGCCAAGGTGTGAACGTGAAGGCTAAGGCCAAGGTGCGGGAAATCACTTTTAACGCGGGTTCGGTTGAATCGATCGACATTCAATCCGAAGGTGCCGGAGTTCTTCGAACGAGGTCTCTCGTTTGGATGCTCTCAAGCCTTGAGGCGCGAAACTGCCCGCCGTCGGTCACGACGGAGCTCTTTCCTCGCGGCGCGATCGAAGCGGAGTGGTATTGGGCGAGACTCCAATTTCAGCTCGAGGGCGATCTCCTCGAGGATCAGCTTCCGGTTCATGCGATTGTCGTCGAAGACCCCTATCTTCCCTGGAGTCACACGAACGCCTTTGTCTTTCGCAAGCGCCGCGAGCCGAAAGCGATCGACGTGTGGCTCAAGCTTCCGGCACATTTCCAGTCGCAGGCGGGCAGACTCGCCGCACTCACGAAAGAAGTTCAGGCGATCCTCGAGCGAAGGCTTCCGGGTTGCAAGGCGACGCTTCAGACATCGACGGATCCTTCGATGGTCTCGCGCGTTTTGCGTAATCCCATTTTCAATGAGGAGACGCTTGAGCATCTCTACCTCCGGCGAGCCTCGAACCTTTTCTATTGCGGACCTGAGCAGTGGGAGTTTTCGGATTGGCTCGGGCAATACCGCCCGCAGAATCAGCTGCTGGATCGCCTCGTAAAAATGAAAGCGCAGTGGGATGCCTCTGACGCCAAAGCCGCCGCCCGCGCGGCCGCACGTGAACTGAAATCACAACGTAATGAGGAAAAGTCACCGTGATCGATCGCTACACCCGGCCCGAGATGGGCGCCGTCTGGACTCTCGAGAATCGCTTCCGTAAAATGTTGGAAGTCGAGACGGCCGTCGCCGAAGTTCAAGCCGAGTTGGGATTGATTCCGAAGGAAGCCGCAAAAGCCATTCGATCGAAGGGTGATTTCTCGGTTGAGCACATTTTAGAAATCGAGAAGACCACCCGCCACGACGTGATCGCGTTTGTTTCAAGCGTTGCCGAGAATGTCGGACCGATGGGACGTTACGTGCATTTCGGTCTCACGAGCTCCGACGTTCTCGATACGGCGATGTCGCTCCTGGTTCGCGACGCTGCGGGGATTCTCTCGCAGTCCCTTGAAAAACTCGAGACGGTTCTTAAGAAACGCGCGGCGGGTGCGGCCGATGTCCTTTGCGCCGGGCGAACTCACGGCATGCACGCCGAGCCGACTTCATTCGGTATGAAGCTCGCGGGATTTTGGGCCGAAACGGTTCGGAATCGCGAGCGGTTCGCGCGAGCGCTGAAGCAAATGGAAATCGGAAAACTCTCGGGCGCGGTGGGAACATACTCAACCCAAACGTACAAAGTTGAAGAGGGCGTTTGCAAGAAGCTCGGCCTGACCCGCGAGACGATCGCGACCCAAGTCATCCCGCGCGATCGCCATGCCGAACTCATGTGGTCGCTCGCGATGATCGGCGGTGGCCTCGAAAGGCTCGCAGTCGAGCTTCGCCACCTGCAGCGCACGGAAGTGTACGAGGCGATCGAAGGCTTCGCCGCAGGCCAAAAGGGCTCGAGCGCTATGCCGCATAAGAAGAACCCGATTTCGGCCGAGAACATCACGGGCTGCGCGCGGCTTCTCCGCTCTTACGCCGAAGCCGCAATGGAGAATATCGCTCTTTGGCATGAGCGCGACATCTCTCATTCGGCGGTTGAGCGTGTGGCCGTGCCTGATGCGTTCATACTCTGCGATTACGCCGTTGAGCGCATGGCCCGTTTGATCGAGGGTCTCGAACTCAACGAGGAGCGGATGCTCGAGAACATCAACCTTTCTCAAGGTCAGCTGTTTAGCTCGCATCTTCTTTTAGCATTTGTCGAGAAGGGCTTGAGCCGCGAGGAGGCTTATGCTCTTGTGCAGAGACTCAGTCACAAGATGAAAAAAGGCTCGCATCTCAGCGCGGAGGCGAAGGCCGACAAAGAGGCTTCTAAGCTCCTCTCCGCCCGTGAGATCGACCGGGTTTTCGCGGGAGATCGCCACCGTGAGGCGATCAGTGGGGCTCTGGAGCGCGCGGGGGTGACTAAACCCGCGAGTCGAAAAAAGAAAAAATAAGGAGACGATGTCGATGGATTACCGCCGCGGCGAAATGATTTACGAGGGCAAGGCTAAGCGCCTCTACCGCGTTCAAGATCATCCCGAATGGATCCTGCAAGAATTCAAAGATAGCCTCACGGCTTTCAACGCGCTTAAAAAAGGCGAGTTCGAGAACAAGGGTCGCATCAATCGCGACATCACTTCGCTCGTCTTTCGCTTCTTAAAGGGTAAGGGAATTCCGTCGCACCGGGTGGCCGACGTCGGTGCGAACGAGATGGTGACCGAGAAGCTCGAAATGCTCAAAGTCGAAGTCGTCGTAAGAAACGTGTTGGCCGGTTCAACGGCAAAAAAATTCGCGATCGAAGAGGGTACCCCCCTCGAAAAACCGCTCACGGAGTTTTACTATAAGGAAGACAAACTGGCGGACCCTTTTATCAGCGATGAGCAAGCGCTGATGTTGAAAGTCGTGAATACCCAAGGTGAGCTGGATCAGTTGAAGCGTCTGGCGCTTGAGGTGAACAAAGGGCTCATCGAGTTCTTCGAGTCGGTGGGATTGAAGCTCGTCGATTTTAAAATCGAATTCGGCCGCCGCGCCTCCGACGGCGCGATTGTTCTCGCCGACGAAATCACGCCCGATAGCTGCCGCCTCTGGGACAAAAAAACCGGCGAGAAGATGGACAAAGATCGCTTCCGCCGCGATCTCGGAAACGTCAAAGAAACCTACGAAGAAGTTTGCGAACGCCTGCGCCAAACCTGGGAGAAAAAAGTATGAAGATCGGTGTGAGAGTCATGCCCCGTAAAGAAGTGCTCGATACTCAAGGCCGCGCCGTCGAGAACACGCTCCGCGAACACGGCCGCCGTTTGAACTCCTGCCAAGTCGGTCGCTACGTCGTCCTTGATCTTCCGGATTCGTCGGCGGAGCAAGCGATGCGCGAGGCTCGCGAAATGGCCGAGCTCGTTCTCCATAACCCTTTGATTGAAACCTTCGAACTGGAAAAACTATGAGTCGACCCATCGGTGTCCTCCGGTTTCCCGGAACCAATTGCGACCGCGACGTCTTCGAGGCCGTGGAAGCAAAGGGCAATAAAGCCCACTGGCTCTGGCATGCCGATCAATTTGATCCGAAAGCCTACGAGGCTCTTTATCTTCCCGGCGGATTTTCCTACGGTGATTATTTGAGAGCGGGCGCGCTCGCGGCTCGCAGCCCCGTCATGACATCCGTACGGGA
>SXSP01000383.1 GCA_005792225.1 Bdellovibrionales bacterium
CAACAGCTGAAGAATTCAAAGCTCGCCCGGGTGCCGGGTGTGGCGATCTTCATGGTTGGCGACCCGAATACGACGCCGCCCGCGATGATCCACAACGTGAAGCACAACAAAGTCATTCATGACACGGTCATCGTGCTCACGATTTTGACGAAGGATGTTCCGCTCGTTCCGCACGCGGAGCGCCTGCAGGTCGAGAAGATCGATGAGCATTTCTACCGCGTGATCGCGGTCTACGGCTTTATGGATACGCCAGACGTGATGGAAGTGATTGCGGGATTACGGGAGCGTGGGCTCAAAGTTCCGACGAGCGAAATCACGTTCTTTCTCGGTCGGGAAAGTCTCATCGCGACCGACCGCCCAGGCATGGCGATCTGGCGCGAACACATCTTCTCGTTCATGCAGCGAAACGCGCAGCGTGCGACGGCGTACTTCAATATCCCGGCGGATCAGGTGATCGAAGTCGGCATTCAGGTTGAACTCTGATCATTCACCACTTCAGTCTCGATCGGTTCGAGAACGGGATCATCTGTTTCAACGATGGTCTCGCGGACCTCGGCCGCAAGGTAAGTCGAGCGAAATGTCGCGTACTGCAATAGCCCCGTGAGAGCTCCGACACCAAAGCCCGCAAAGTGCGTACGGTAGCTAACGCTCGGCTCAAACGTTTCGTGGGGCATGAAAAGGAGAATCGCGACTCCGAGTGTCCGCAAGATTCTTTGGGTCAAATTCTTCTGCCGGCTCAAGAAGAAATACAAGACGAGCCAGGCGCCTCCCATCCAGTACACGACACCCGATGCGCCGATGAGAACCGTTTTCGGATCGTAGGTTTTTAAAGCGATCCAGTTGGTCATCACGCCGCCCACGAGAGCGAGGACGGGGAATAAGAGGGGACCGAAATGGCCGTAAAGAAAGAAACCTAAAACGAAAAACAGAAGGCTATTGGCCATGAGGTGTCCCAGATCCGCGTGTGCGAAAATCGTCGTGAGGAGCCTCCACGATTCACCTCTGTTGAAAACCGCTTCGCCCGAGGCCGCCATCCAATCCCGAGCGTCTCCGAGATTCAGCTCATAAACAAAACCTGTTAAGCAAAGAAAGAGCGTCGCGAGCGCCGCCACCAAAAAGGCCGAACCCCTAGGTTCCCTGGTGAGCCATGTTTCGCGGACGACCTGGTAGACGTGCGTTGTTTCCATTGCTCAAAGGTGAGGTCGGGTCCGGAAATGTCAACTGGGTCGCTTTAAGTGCTTAATCCTTAAGCGGATTTCGCGAAATTTGCCGGACCTTCGGTCCGTCAGAAAAAGTCGGGTCGACCGACCGATGTCGTGAAATCTTGATTCATAAAAAATCCCTGATACTTAGCACGCGATCTGCCGAAAAGTAGACCATGGCAGACTACAAAACCGCCGAGCGTAACGGCGTTCATCTCGTGACTCTCCCGAACCTCGTCGATGGCGACGACGGTGGCCTTGAAGCCGTGGTGAAGACGTGGCTCATCGCCATGCCTGACGTTCACGTCCTCGATATGAAGGAAGTGTTGCGCTTTAAGCCCAGCGCTTACCGATTCTTCTTGATGTTCAACTCGCAGCTGAAGGCAAACAAGAAGAAGTTATTCTGCATGAACATCTCGCCATCACTCACATCGCAATTTAAACAAGATGGGTTGATGGGCGTTTTCACGCCGATCGGATCGCTCGAAGAAGCGCAGCGCCGCGCTCAACCCAATCGCCCGCACCTCGACGTCGAACTGATCAATCCTTTCATTCAGGCAACGGCGAAAGTTCTCGAAACTCAGGCGCGCTTTAAGCTCTCTCCGGGAAGACCTTACCTTCGTAAGTTGGACGAGAAAATTCCGATGGAGATCGCCGGCGTGATCGCGCTCTCGTGTTCGGAATTCACGGGGTCGATCGCGCTCTGCTTTAAGAGCGACGTGTTTTTGAAAGTGTACGAGGGCCTCGTGGGCGAAAAGCGGGACGCGATCGATCAGGACACGCAGGACGCGGCGGGCGAGCTTCTCAATATGATTTTCGGATTTGCGAAAACGGTACTGAACGATTCAAAGGGCTACACGATCGACAAGGCGATTCCGACCGTGCTCGTGGGGGAGAAACTCAAAATCCACCACCAGAGCAAAAATCCGGCGATCATCTTGCCATTCGAAGGTCCAGCGGGCTCGTTCCATATCGAGATTTCCATCGAGAGATCATGAAAAGACACTCAACGCTTTAATTAGAATCAAAATGTTCCGAAAACGGATGAGCAGTTTAAGGAGATACTCAAATGTTTGATAAAAGCACGCGTATTCTGATCGTCGACGACATGATGACAATGCGGAAAATCGTTCAGAAGTCGCTGAAGGAACTTGGCTTCACCGAGTTCACCGAGGCCGCCGACGGTCAAAAGGGCTGGGAAGCACTCCAGGCCGATCCTTCTTTCGGTCTCGTCATTTCCGACTGGAACATGCCGAACTGCACGGGACTCGATCTCTTGAAGCGCGTGCGCGCCGACGGAACCCGCAAGTCTCTCCCGTTTGTGCTCCTCACGGCGGAGAGCGAAGGTCACCAGGTCGCGGAAGCGGTGAAGACCGGCGTTGACAACTACATCGTGAAACCGTTTACGACGGAAGTTCTTCAGAAAAAGCTCGAAGACACTTACAAGAGAGTCGCGGGCCGTTTGGGTTTGAAGGCCGCGTAAGCGAAGTTGAGAGTGGGCGTAAATGGCTGACGTACAAGAAGTCAGAATTCTACTGGTCGGAGTTGAAGAGGCGGTCGTGACCACGATCCAGCCTCTCTGCACGGGTGCGACGTTGACGTTCCTGAAGACCTCTGATGAATTCGCTTCGCAGTACGAGCAGTGGAACGACGAGACCTTCGACATGATCATCTGCGGATCGGCCATCGCCGATATGAGCGGAAACGAAATGGCGCAGGTCCTCGTTAACCAATGCCCGAATACGATCAAAGCCTATCTCACGACGGATGCGACGAAGTACGAACCTCGACTTCTCTTGAAGAACGGGTTTACGAGCACGTATTCGTTTCCGATTGATTTTCCGGTTTTCAAAAAGGATCTCCACGAGAAAGTCTTCGCGGCGGCCCGCAAGGAGCGAAGTTTCCGCACCGTGCGCGTGCTCGATCTCGGCGGCGGCGACCAACTCGGTTTCGAGACTTTTCTTTATCTTCCGCGAAACAAAAAGCACATTCGCTACACCTCGGCGAATGCGCCCGTGGAAGCCGAGAAAATTCAGAAGTTGCAAGATCGGCAAATGGGTCAACTCTACGTCGATCATCGCGACATGAATAAGTTCTATCAGTATTCGGCGAAGAAGCTTCGCGACCTCGGAGCCTCGGGCGTCAGTTCAACCGAAGCACAAGAGAAGTTAAAGGACAGCGTACGCACGCTCTTTAACGATATCTTCGACCAGAGCGTGAAGGCCGACTTCGATCAGGGTAAAGAAGTCATCAAGCAGTGCGAAAGCATCATCTCAAACTATGTGACGAATGGTGCTTCCAGCGGTTGGTATAAAAAGTTGATGGGCGCGATCGGTGAATCCAACGACGTGTATAATCACGCTTCCAACGTTTCGACTTTCGCCGCACTCTTTGCGATCGGCATCGGTCATAAGAGGCCCGAAGATCTCGCCATGGCGGGACTTTTTCACGATCTCGGCATGGCGCAACTTCCGGCCGAACTCCAGGCGAAAAATCCGGATACGATCACGGATCCCAAGGAGCTCGAACTTTACTATTCGCATGCTGAAAAAAGCTGCAATATGGTGAAGCAAAAGCGGATCATCCTCTCCGAGAGCGTGGAGAAGGCGATCTTGCAGCACCACGAAAAGTTCAACGGCAAGGGTTTCCCGAAGCAGCTTCCGAGCAACCGGATCAGCACCGAGGCGCAAATTCTTTCTTTTGCCGATCAATTCGATTACCTTACTCGCGATGAGGAAGGTAAGACGCGACTGACGCCGCTTGAGGCGCTCGAGACGATTCGCAAGAACGGCTCGATCGGCCCTGATTTAATCGCGCAGCTTCGCCGGCTTCTTGAAAAAGAGCAGCCGCAAGCTGCCAAGTCAGCCTGACGTTCTCCTAATTTAAAATGAAATCGAAACTAAATCTGATCACGTGGAACGTGAACGGTCTTCGCGCCGTTCAAAAAAAAGGTTTCGCTCAGTGGTTCGCGGCCGAAGATGCCGATCTCATCTCGCTTCAAGAAATCAAGGTGACGAGAGAGGCCTTAAATGGCGTTGAAGATCTCTTGCATCCCCTGGGCTACGAATCGATTTGGCATTCGGCGGAAAAGCCCGGCTACTCGGGTCTCGTCATTTATTCTCGAAAAGAACCGGTCGAGGTGAGAGCCGGTCTCGGAATGCCCGACGTCGATCGCGAGGGGCGGTGGCTCGAAGCGGACTTCAAGCTTTCAAGTTTCGGGGGCGGTGCGGGGGAGATCACTCTGATCAATAGTTACTTCCCGAACTCGCAAAGAGACCACGCGAGACTTCCGTTTAAGCTTGCCTTCTGCGCGGCCGCGGAGAAGCGCTTGGAAGCCCTTCGGGAGATGGGAAAGACGGTTGTCCTCTGCGGTGATTTCAATATCGCCCACAAAGAGATCGACTTAAAAAATCCGAAGACCAATGTAAACAATGCCGGTTTTCTTCCGGAAGAGCGCGCGTGGATGGAGACAATGGTCGCAAAGCGCGGGTGGCTCGACGCTTTCCGGGTTTTCGAGCCCGGACCCGGCCATTACACCTGGTGGAGCTACCGACCCGGAGTGCGCGCGAAGAACATCGGGTGGCGGCTGGATTATTTCCTCGCGAACCCCGAGGCGAGAGATCGGCTAAAAGCCGCTTCTCACGCCTGCGACGTC
>SXSP01000384.1 GCA_005792225.1 Bdellovibrionales bacterium
AAAAGAATATCGGCCACGGCTCGAGGAGATCGCACACGGCTGCCCGGTAAAAAAGAGCCTGAGCACCGAGATCGAAACGCCAATTAAATTTATTTACCCAGATTAGGTCCCGGCTTCGAGATGAGCCGCTATGGACTCCCGCACGGCCAGCGGCAACTGTTCCACGTTCTGAACGAACGATTTCGCAAGCCGCACCATCTCAGGCGAGAGCGCCCGGTTCATGTCGATGAGAGCCGAACCCTTGTGCTGCCGGCTTTCTTCGGCGTCTTCGTTGATGAGTCCGCCCTTTACTTTCTTGTCACGGCCGCCTTCGAAGTAGTTTCCGAGAAAGCTCACGTGATAGGCGACGAGGCCCGAGGCATCAACGACACAAAAGAGCTCGTTCTGCCGACCGTCGGTGAACCAAAGTGCTTCTCCCCGCGCGTCCTTCTTCATGTACCCGGGATCTACTTTCCTCAGATTGAGCGCTAAAATCTCGACGCGCAAGTAAGCTTCGATCGCGTGCGTGAGCCCGGCGGGTGGATCTACGAATTCGCAGCCGGCAATCAATTGAGTTACGTGGCGAACCCGCGCCGAAACTGGGAATTCATCCCGATCCACTTTGAGGAGGCCACTCACGACTCCGTCCTTTTGCCAGACGCCCTCGTGATCATCCCGGCAAATCGCCATTCCACCAGTTGAAATATTGTTGAGCTCCAGATCCTTCTTCCAGGACGCCACGAAGGAGAGACGATGCAGAGGCGTCACGCTTACGCGAGGCGCCCGCGCCCGGAGCGTTTTCTCGTCAGGCGTTTTTCCGAAGAGTTTCTTGAGGAAGCTCATGCGTCTCCTTAGGAGTCTCCGTTTTCTGAGAAAGCAGCTTGATAATGAAATCGGAAACTTTGCGGTGCTGATCAAACACCATCGCGTGCCCGCATTCTGGCACCTGAATCAGTTCTGACGTCGGGATGAGGCGATGAAGAAAGAGCGCCGACTCCATCGAAAAGATCCGGTCCTCGAGGCCCTGAAGAATGGAGACCGGGATGCGAATGCCGGCCAGTCGATGCTCCCAGGCATTCCAATCGACCGTTCGCGCGCCACGACCGAAGGCGTGGAGAATGTATGGCATCTTCGGCTGCTTCGTCACCATGTAGGCGAGTTCGAGATAAAACGTGTCGAGAAGCCGGTGGTTCAAAAGATTCTCGCGACAGACAAGCTTATACTGGCCCTTCGTCATAAATCGATGTGCGAGCATCGCCGCCTTCGGCCACATCGTCGTCGTGAGAATCGCCCTGTAGATCGGCGAGTGAAGAAAGCGCAGCGGATGCGGCGGCATCGGATTCAGGAGCACCGCTCGCTTCACGCGCGGCATTCGAAGCGAAGCCGCCGCCCACGCGACACTGGCGCCATAAGAAATCCCGCAGAGGATCACGTCTTTTAAATCTAATTTCTTTAGAAACGCATTCAGAACTCGAGCGTCATCTTCCATCGACTCCGAACGCAAGTTCGGCTCGGAGAATCCCCAGCCCGGAAGATCAATCGCGTACACGCGAGTATGTCTCGCGATCGGCGCCATCACGCGAGGCCAATCCATGAAGAACCCGCCGAATCCGTGGAGGAGAACAACGGGAGGAGTCGTCGTGGGATTTTCCATTCCCGCTTGAACGTATCGAACTCGAATCCCGTTGATTTCAAGGGTGGGAATCGACGCTGGTGCTTTCAGCGAGTCGCCGGGATGATGGTTCGAAACCACCTCCTTCAACTCGTGGAGGATCTTTTGGAATTGACGCATATATTATCAATTCAATCAGGATCCCCTCGAGAGCAACAGTCTGGTTGCCTCGGATCAGGACCTAAATGGGGCTTCAATCCTGTTGCACTTTACGGGGTGAGTGTTAATTCTGTGGAGCATGACGAACATCCCCTTCAACGTTCCGCCCATTCAGGGGCGCGAGCTCGAGTATCTCAAAGAAGTTCTGAACTCGAAAAAGCTCTGCGGCGACGGCCCGTTCACCAAACGCTGTCACCTCTGGCTTGAGCAGAAGTTGAAGACCCAACGCGCGCTCCTCACCCACTCCTGCACGGCGGCCCTTGAAATGTCGGCGATGCTCGCAAACCTTGAGCCCGGTGATGAAGTCATCATGCCGTCTTACACTTTCGTCTCGACCGCGAACGCCGTCGCCCTCCGAGGCGCGATCCCCGTTTTCGTCGACGTGCGCCCCGACACGGTCAACATCGACGAAAATTTGATCGAGGCCGCGATCACGCGGAAAACCCGCGCGATCTTCGTCGTGCATTACGCAGGTGTTGCGTGCGAGATGGACCGCATCCTCGAAATCGCAAAAAAGCATAACCTCCTGGTCCTGGAAGACGCCGCGCAAGGCTTACTTTCGACTTACAAAGGCCGCGCGCTCGGGACGATCGGCCAACTCGGAAGCCTCAGCTTCCACGAGACAAAAAACGTCGTGGCCGGCGAAGGTGGAGCCCTTCTCATCAACGACCCCGCGCTCGTCGAGCGTGCCGAAATCATTCGCGAGAAGGGCACGGATCGCAGCCGTTTTTTACGCGGGCAAATCGACAAGTACACTTGGGTGGATCTCGGCTCTTCCTACCTTCCCAGTGAACTCAATGCCGCCGTTCTCTTGGCCCAACTCGAAGACAGCGAGTCGATCACCGCCTCGCGACTGAAAGTCTGGAACGACTACCACACAGGTCTCAAAGATCTTGAGGCGGGCGAAAACTTGCGTCGGCCCACGATACCAGCGAATTGCACTCACAATGGGCATATGTATTACGTCCTCACAAAATCCCTCGAAGTGAGGACGGAGCTGATCGAGTTCCTCAAATCTCGGGGAGTCTCGTCGGTCTTCCATTACATCCCGCTTCATTCCGCGCCGGCGGGTCGAAAGTTCGCGCGAGCTCACGGAACGCTCCGACACACCGACGAAATCTCCGAGCGCCTCGTGCGTCTTCCGATGTGGTCGGGCCTCGACGCGGCGGCTGAAAGCCGCGTTCTTGAAAGCGTTCACGATTTCTACCGCTCGCGCTCGTGATCTAATAGGTCGCCTCTTTGTTCCTCTCTAAGCCGAGCGTTAGAGCTTGCAGCGCGGGGCATTCTCCCCTAAACCTGACTGCATTGAATTGGGATTGGTTTTGATTTTGAGTTTTTGCGTTTTCACCGCGCAAGCTGCCAAAGCTTTCGCGAAAAACCGCTAAAAACGCCCGGGCCAAGCTCCCGGGAGAATTGAGCGACATCATGACAACTTCGAAGAAGATGACCCGCGCTGAGCGCACCGCCTGCCTTTTGACTTCAGCGGATCAACGTATTCTCGTCCTCGACGGTGCCACGGGGACCGCACTTCAAGCGATCGACTTAAAGCCTGAAGACTTCGGCGGCGCGGACCTCGAGGGCTGTAACGAGAACCTCGTTCTCACCCGCCCCGACGTGATCGATCACGTGCACAACCTCTACCTCGAAGCCGGTTGCGACATCGTCGAGACGAATACCTTCGGAGCAACGCCCATCGTTCTCGATGAATACCAGATTGGCGAAAAGGCCTACGAGATCAACAAACGCGCGGCCGAAATCGCTCGCGCCGTTTGCGCTCGCTTCGACACTCCGGATCGCGTGCGATTCGTCGCGGGCTCAATGGGTCCTACGACTAAATCGCTCTCACTCACCGGCGGAATCACTTTTAATGAGCTCGTCGACAATTACTACGAGCAAGCCCGCGGCCTCTTTGATGGCGGCACAGACTATTTCCTTCTCGAGACATGCAATGACGGCCGCAACATCAAAGCAGCCCTCAACGGAATCGATCGCCTTTTCGAAGAGCGTGGCGAAAAAATTCCGGTTGCGATTTCCGCGACGATCGAGAGCATGGGAACCATGCTCGCCGGCCAAAGCGTCGAAGCCCTCATCGCATCGCTCACCCACCGTGACCTCTTCTATGTGGGTCTGAACTGCGCGACCGGTCCTGAGTTCATGACGGATCACATTCGCAGTTTGGCGAAGCTCTCGCCCTTCCGCGTGGCTTGCGTTCCGAATGCGGGTCTTCCGGATGAAGACGGATGTTATCTCGAAACGCCCGACATGGTTTCAAACACTCTGAAACACTTCATCCGCGAAGGTTGGATCAACTTGGTTGGCGGCTGCTGCGGAACTCACGCGGGCCACGTCCACTCGCTTCACAAGCTGGTCGAAGGCGCCAAACCCCGTCAGGTGACGCGAACTCCCCGCTCGTATCTTTCGGGAGTCGATTACCTCGAGATTACCGACGATCTCCGCCCCGTGATCGTAGGCGAACGAACGAATGTCATCGGAAGCCGCAAGTTCAAAGACCTGATCGTCGGAGAAAAGTACGAAGAAGCCGCCGAGATCGCGAAGCTCCAAGTCAAGGCCGGCGCTCAAATCATCGATGTTTGTTTAGCGAACCCTGATCGCGACGAACTTCAAGATATGGAGGCCTTCCTCGATCGCGTAGTTAAAAAGATCAAAGCCCCGCTCATGATCGACTCGACCGACGCAAAAGTCGTCGCGCAGTCGCTCACCTATTGCCAGGGGAAAGCGATCATCAACTCCATCAACCTCGAAGACGGCGAAGAGCGCTTTGAAGAAATCGTTCCGCTCGCAAAGCAATTTGGCGCGGCACTGGTTGTCGGCACAATCGACGAAGATCCCGTACAAGGCATGGGCGTTACGCGCGAGCGCAAACTCGCGATTGCGGAGCGCTCCTACAAACTGCTGACTGAAAAATACGGCATTCCTCCTGAAGACATTTATTTTGATCCATTGGTCTTCCCATGTGGAACGGGCGAT
>SXSP01000385.1 GCA_005792225.1 Bdellovibrionales bacterium
CACTTGGCCGAGTAAATCCTGACTTTGTGAATGTGCTGCCATATTCGATTTTCCCGGTCAGTGCGTGACAGTTGGAATCTCGCTGTCTCGTCTCGCGGCGACTTCCGCGATCTCTTCATGAAGGCGCTCGAGGCTGCGACGAAGAGCGATCCGCGGATTGTCGGCGGATTCCCAAGAGCGCCAAAGGTGATCACCCGAATGAATGACGACCAGACAGCTCACTTCGCCGATCGAATCTTCGTCGAAGAAGGCGACTTCATAGTCTGTCGAATCCTCTCCGAGAGCGTGCTCGCGCATCCAATCTTTGATTTTTTCATCGACGAAGCGATTGAAACGCTGGCTTGGAACGCGTTCGTTGACGGTGATATGACCCATTTGTTCTGGCATAAGTCCTCCCGCGACCTTTGCTGATAAAACTAGCTTCGGCCTCGCGGGACTTTTTGTCTTTGGCGGCCTATGATTTTTTTGTTTAGAAAGCTGGACTGCGTCTTAAAGCGGGTGTTAGAAGCGGTGGGATTGGAGGCGAATTGCGACGGTTATGCGCAGGTTAGAAGAATACGAACCGATTTTAAGCCAAGCCCTCCGTCTTTGCGCTCGCCAATCGGCATTTGAGTGCCAGCCTCCGCTTGGTGATGTCCTCGCTTCTCACCCCCGGCTGATCGTCGCCGTGAATCACTCAACGCCGCTCTCGTGGCTCCCGGCGGCAGCACTCCTCGTCGTCAACGCCGTCGCTCGAGGCGGGGGACTGCGGACTCCCATGGGAGTCATGGATCGCTTCTTTTTTCACGTACCCTTCTTCCGCGAGCTCGCTCATCTGATCACTCAGACGGAGAGACCGCTCTCTTCTCGAGAACTCATTGAGAAATTTGAAGCGTCGGAAAACCTTGATCTCGTCGTGTTCCCCGAAGGCTCCAATTGCTTCTTCGGTCGCTCTGATGAAGTGCAGGAGTTTCGTTCGCCGAAATTTGTCGAGATCGCCCTTCGCACGGAATCACCCATTTTGATCGTCGCGCACTGGGGTTCTGAAAACTGGGCAAAGTCGATCGAGGTCCCGCAGGCGATTGTCGATCGCCTCGGTGTTCTGCCGCCATTTATGCAGCGGTTTTTTGAAAAGCGCCTGAAAGAAAAGGGCAAGCTCGTTCTGCCGATGTGGCCGGCGCCCATGGAGCGATTCTCGATGCGTTGTGAACTCTATCATCCGAGTTTAAGCGTGGACGATCTTGCGGACGATGCCGATGAGAGATTCACGCAAATCGCGGGCGAGGCGGAACGAATCCGCAATCGAATGTGCGAACTCGTAGCGGAACTCTCCGGTGAAAAACAGCGCACCATTGCTCGAAACTAGACGATCAACAGCCTCTAAAAATTTCTTTAGAAAATTAAAAGCGCCGTAATCATCCGTAAATACTTCAAAAGATGAAGACTCGCTCGACCTAGAGCTGTGGCTCTCGTACTCGCTATTGCGGTGTCAACTTGATATCGGTTATGGTCCAAGTTGCAGTTGATAGGTCAAATGAAGATCCACTGAGGGGGTTAGATGATTCAAATGTTGAGCAAAGGCATCGAGAAGTTCGAATACATCGATTTCGAACCGACGAGCATTCTTACTCTTCGTGCCAAGGAAAAGCTCAACCGCATTTTCGGCGAATCGCCCAGCGATTCCTCCACTCGCGGATTCTTGCGTAAAACACGTGAGGGATTCCAGGGTGTGATGCACGTCCGTTCTGCGGTAGGTACCTTCATGGCTGACGTCATCGGTGAAGATCCTGTGGCTGTTGTCGATACTTTGTCGCGTAAGATCCGCTCGCAATTGCGTATGTGGAAGCGCCAGCGCCAGCTGGCGATCGACGCTTAATCTCTTGAAATTATGGGACCGGCGCCGATGGCGGGAGCTCTTCGATGGCCTCCGCACTCGGTAGCCGGATCTCTGAACCTCGTTTCTCCTCACCAGAAAATTGAACCAAATTTCCGCGTTCGAGCTCGATGGCCCTAGAGCCCTTCGGAAACCTCTGCGGAAACCAAGCGAAAAACTCTCGGTCAGAGTTTCGACATACGGCTTGGCGATTTTTTCCTTTTTCCTCGAGCGTATCCCCGATCAATCGGGCGAAGCGATTCAACGATTCCTGCGGACGGCGGGATCTTCTCGCCAAGATATACGAGAAGGTGAGCGTTCTGTTTTTCATCGGAAGTTGTTTTTCGATCTGCATGAACCACTGGGGTGCCGCCCAGTGAATGCGATCGTGACACCAATCCTTTTGCGAATGCAGTAGAAGGGGGCAATCGCCCTCGTGCGTGCACGGAGCCCAGAGCGAGAAGCCCCACGCGAGAAGGTCTTTTCGGAATGCTTGAAGGCGTCTTGCGTCGCTTTGAGTGCTCGGTTCGATGATGGCGAGAGCTTCAGCGTGGCGCCACCAATCGGGTGCCTGCGCGAGTTCCGTGTAGACGTAAGACGCAATGACAAGCGTCTGTTTGGAAGGCAGCTCCCGGGTTTCTTCCACTGAAAGATGGCGGCTTTTTAACTCGTGCTCGGCTCCGTGCGCGAGCGCCTCGCAGAGCCTCACGGCATCGTCTGACAAGTCTTGCGCGAGCGCATGTTGAAACTTGCGGCCACTCTGTTTTGCGCGATCCATGAAGGCCAAAATTCCGCTGCCGGTCCCGCATCCGATGTCGAAGAGCGAATCCAATCCCTCGTAAAACCCAAGTCGTGCGGCCTCGTCGGCGACCGAACGGTTGCGCGCATAATTGAGCGGAAAATAGTAGGCGAGGGATGCCGCCTGCGCGAAAGCTTCACGCCATGGAGTTTGCCCTTCCGGATTCGCGAGGTAAAAATCCGAGAGCTTCTGGACCGCCCGGGCGATTTTTCCCGGCTCACCCAGAGAGTAACCGATTTTTCTAAGCTCTTGTTCGAGAAGGGGCTCGTACGATTCAGGCAGACCGATTTTTCGCTTGTTCATTCGGGGCGCGATGTTAGCACACCCGGGGGTTTTTACCTCTTTTTCTTGGCTCGCGCGAAAATCTTCGCTCTAATGTGACATAAGATTTCAAAAGGACAAACCGCATGGCAAAGAAAGCTCCTGCCGCTAAAAAAACAAAATCAATTGAGTACAAACTGAAAATAGGCGATCACGCGCCCGATCTCGAAATCCCGGCGACTTCGGGTCAAACTCTTTCCGTGACGGATTTCAAAGGCAAGGGTCTCGTTCTTTACTTTTACCCGAAGGACAACACACCCGGCTGCACTCTTGAGGGACAAGACTTCAAACGGTTAGAAAAGAAATTCAAGGCCGCGGGCGTTTCGATCTTAGGAGTCTCAAAAGACAGCCTCAAAGCGCACGAAAAGTTCAAGGAGAAGTGCGGCTTTCCCTTCGAGCTTTTGTCGGATGAGGACGGCAAGCTTTGCAAGGCCTTCGATGTCATTCAGATGAAGAGCCTCTACGGTCGTAAGTTCGAAGGGATCGAGCGCTCCACTTTTGTGATCGACTCAAAAGGCGTCGTTCGCGGAGAATGGCGCAAGGTGAAAGTGGCAGGACATGCCGAAGAGGTCCTCGACTTCGTAAAGAGCGAGCTATGACGAAGATTCACGACATCACGCCGGTCATCTCGGGACGCCTCGGCACTTGGCCGGGCGACGTTGCGTTTCGGCGTGATGTCTCGTTTGACTTCAAAAAGGGCGATCATCTCACTTTAAGTTCCATTCAGTCGACGCTCCATCTCGGGGCGCATACCGATGCGCCCAATCACTATGTCGCCCACGGGAGAGGAATCGCGAGCGTCGATCTTCAGCGCTACATCGGTCCTTGTTTAGTCCTTCATGCCAATGTGGGCCGCGGTGAGCGCGTCACAAAAGCCCACCTCTCGGAAAAATACCGAAACGCGATCAGCTGGCCGGCTCCGCGCGTTCTCGTTCGAACTGGGAGCTTTCCTGATCCTGAGAACTGGAACTCTGATTTCTGCTCACTCGACCCCGCATTGATCGAAGAATGGGCGAAAGCCGGGGTCAAACTCGTCGGAATCGATACGCCTTCGATCGATCCGGAGACATCACAGTCTCTCGATGCGCACAAAACGGTGGCGCTTTACGACCTCTCGATCCTTGAAGGGGTCGTTTTGTCAGAGATCGAGGAAGGGCTTTACACTTTGATCGCGCTTCCTCTAAAGATTGAAGATGCGGATGCGGCGCCGGTCCGAGCCGTGCTGCTCGATGGTCCTGAACTGAGACTGGGGTTTGATTAATTGCGAAGCCTTCCGATAAAATGTGGGTTCACACACGGGAGACGTCGCGAATGCTGGATCTTAAGTTCATCAATCCTTTCATCCTCGGAGCCGTAGAATCCTTGAAGACACAAGGAGGCTTGACGGTAGAAGGCGGAAAGCCTTTCTTGAAAGGAAAAGAGACGCAGCCCGAAATTTCGATTGCCGCTCAACTGGGTCTCACGTCGTCAAATTTCAAGGGCGCCATGAGCCTTTGCTTCGAGGAAAAAGTTTTCTTGAAGATGCTTTCGAACATGTTCGGTGAAGAAGTGAAAGAGATCACCCCCGAAAACCAAGACGGTGCGGCTGAAATTCTCAATCAAGTTTATGGATACGCGAAGACCGCTCTGAATCCTGCTGGGTACACGTTCGATCGCGCGATCCCAACCGTCGTCCGCGGAAAAGATCTGCAGACTTCCCACGGAAAACTTCCTACGCTCGTTATCCCCCTTCGCTCGGAAGTGGGATTTATCTTCATCGAGATCAGCGTTCACGGCCTTTAATTCGTAAAAAAGCCCAGCTTTGCTTGAACATCTTCGGGCAAAGCCGGGAGTTTCGAACGCGGAATCAAGAACGTCGCCAAATTAAAGAAATCGCCGAAGATGCGGTGCTTGTCGGTCGCGCTTTTTAGGTATTGATGACCTGATGAGCCGCCGGTTCCGATTTTTCGTCCCAGCATCCGGTGAGCCATGAGCGAGTGGCGGTATCGCCACGTCGTCATGAGTTCGTCGATGTCCTGAAGCGCCGTCAGAAGCTGAAAGGGCAAATTAAAGATGGGCTGATCACGGTAGAGCTGAATCAAGAGAGCCGCGTGAAGGGCCCGGTAAGTCAAACGGAAGTGCCCCTCTTTACGGAGCTCCTCATACTTAGACTCGTCAAAGAGCGCCATGAAGGTCTCTTGGGCCGCGTCGATCTCGCGGAGATTTTTTTCCTTTTCCTCAGGTTTCAGGATCGCGTGCGTGCGAACGGTGGCGCGATCTTCCTCGAACATGTTTTCGACGGCTTTGCGGTAATGGCTCCAGAAATCGAAACCACCCGTTTTCAAAAACGGAGTTCGTGAGAGCCAGGCGTCGACGCGTTCGAAGAGAGAAGGCTCCGATTCAGCCGCGACCATTTTCGCCCTATCGTCCTCAGAGACAAAGGAATGGTAGGGCAGCGAATTGTACGTCAGACGCGCGTCTGACTTTAAACCAAGTTTGTTTTCAATCACGCGATTCTGTACGCTCTGAAAGCCGCTCGCGGGATAGAGCATGTCGCGGAAATCCAGGAAATCGAGCGGCGTCATGGTTTCGATCACGCTCACTTGTTGGATCAAAAGCTTTTGGATTTCAGTGATGCGCTGGAGCCTTGAAACCGCGCGGCCCATCTCGATTTCACGGATGCGTTCGGCCTTGAACACGCTCAAAACCGAATCAAGTTCCGTGAGAATCTGCTTAAACCAAAGTTCGTATGTTTGGTGGGTAATGATGAAGAGCATTTCGTCGTGGGCAGGACGACCGAATTCTTCGCTCCGGAGTTTTTGTTGTTGAAGGAGCTCCGGAATCTTCAGGTACTCGGAATAACCAATGGTCGGATAAGGCTTTGCCATCTTCAGACTCTCCAGAAAAGTTGGATTTGACCTCAAGCTGGGGCCAATTGCAACTTAAGGACATGAAATCATATCGTCGAGAGCTGTGGATGGAAGTCCCCGAGAGAATGGGGTTTAAAAACATCACGAGCGAGGTGGAAGACGCTCTGAAGGAGTCGGGAATTCAAGAGGGACTCTGTCTCGTTAACGCCATGCACATCACGGCAAGTGTTTTCATCAACGATGATGAGCGTGGACTCCACCACGATTACAAAGTTTGGCTCGAGAGACTTGCGCCGCATGCGCCGACGGAAAACTACCGGCACAATCTCACCGGCGAGGATAACGGCGATGCTCACATCAAGCGTCAGATCATGGGCCGCGAAGTGGTGGTCGCCGTTACGAGAGGCCAGCTTGATTTCGGCCCCTG
>SXSP01000041.1 GCA_005792225.1 Bdellovibrionales bacterium
CAAGAGAAGAAGGGTGGGTTTCGTGACGAGAGCCCGCGCCAGCGAAACACGCATCTTCATCCCTCCCGAAAGCTGTGAGGGATACCGGCCGAGCGCCTCGGCTAGACCCACTCGGCTCAAGATTTCGCGAGCTTGCCCGAGTCGATCGTTTTTGGACACTCCCATGAGCTCAAGCGGCAGGGCCGCGTTTTCAAGCACGCTTCGCCAAGGGAGAAGATGGGCTTCTTGAAAGACGAAACTGCGAAAGAACTCTCGCCCGAAAGAATCAACTTTGATCTCGCCCGCGTCGGGCTCATCAAGCCCCGCGATCAATCGAAGGAGCGTGCTTTTCCCGCAGCCCGAGGGACCGAGAAGCGAGACAAACTCGCCCGGCTCCACTTTGAAGTTGAGAGTGTCGACAACGGGGCCCGTCTCAGGAAAGTGACGACGGACACTTCGAACTTCGATGCGAGCGCCGCTCATCGAGCTGGTCATGGAGCTGGTCATTGCATGACAGAAGCGTGAGCCAAACCGAACTGAAGTAGAAAAAGAAAAAACGCGGCTAATGCGAGCCGAAACATTCAGGCCCTCCTAAGGCTTCATAATACCAGAATCCCATAATGGAAACCCAACACTAACCTTGCCGAGCCTCGACCTTGGTCTGAGATTGGGCTATAAGTCTGGCATGCAAACTTCCTTCTCTTGCGGCTACGCTTCCCTCTGCGGCGGCTGCGACCTCATCTCGAAGCCTTATGATACGCAAGTGTCAATGAAGACCGAAGCGCTGCGCTCAGCTTGGTTGAAGGCTCTGCCAGAGGGCCCGGCACTTCCAGAAGTGAACTGGATCAAGGTCGCGGAAGGAGGCCTCCGAGACCGCGTCGACTTGATGATCGATCAACGCTCGGGCTCGTACAAACTTGGATTGTTTGATAGTGCCCGCACCGGACTCGTGGACCTCGAGAACTGCCCCCAACTCTCACCCGAGCTTGAAGCTTGGCTTTCGGATTTCCGTAAGCTGCAGATCCCCGTTCAGCGTGGATCGGTTCGGCTCCGCGTTTCCCCCAAGGGATTGAGGGGCGTTTGGCTCGATCTCGCGAATGTTGACGTCAAAATGCTTCTCGACGAACGCACGACTTTGGACCAGCTTCGATCGCAAGCGATCGTCGAAATCGGTCAACGTCGCAAACGGCTCGTTGAACGCGACGGTCAATTGAAGCTCGCGGATCCGCAAATGGAGCCTTGGTTTGAAACCTATACCGATCAAGGAGTGGTCCCTCTCTACTGCGCGATCGGAAGTTTTACCCAAACGGGATTTCGCGCCAACCGTGCGCTCGTTGACGAAGTCCGGAGACTCGTGCGAAAAACCGGCGCGCGAACGGCCAGGGAATTTGGCTCCGGAATCGGTAACTTCACGTTTCCGCTCGCTTCGGTCTGCGAGAAGACGCGGGTCTTTGAAGTCGATGGCTTGGCCCTTGAAGGATTGAGGCGGTCGAGCCACGATGGCGGTTTCGATGAGAGAATCGAAATCAACGAGGGAAACTATCAGGTCGCCAGAAAAACGCCGGTAAGTTTCGAGGGCACGGACCTCGTTCTGGTCGATCCTCCGCGCTCGGGCCTCCAGCAGTTCTTGACTCCGCTCGAATCTCTCGCTCAAGACCAAAGGCCAAAGCACTTTATCTATATATCTTGTTTTGCTGAGAGCTTCGCGCTCGATGCCGCAAAGCTTGTTCAAATGGGCTTTGAGCTGCGCGAGACGAGCATCGTCGATCAGTTCCCGCAGAGCCGCCACTTCGAAATTGTCGCCTCATTCACGCGAGCCTGATTCCGAGCGCAAATTACGAGAGGGTCAGGAGGGCAGCTTTCGCTGTCCCTCACCGACCCTCACGCCCCACACACCATCACCCGTCGACCATCAGCCGAGGTCATTGCCTATTCAATTTTTTGATATGCGGTAGTTGTAACTCTTCTGCTGACTCGCTGCAATGGTCGGTGACGTTTTACGTAAAACTTCAACTCGAGTTAGGAAAATACTTCACGACCTGAGACTCCGGCTCGAACCTACTCCACTTGACCGGGTCGGGGGCCCACTCGATCATGAATGGTATGCGCATTCATAATTCGGTCGCGACGACTCTCTTCCTCGTCTTCTTCTTCTCATTCTCCTATTTCTATCCGGGAGGTGGGCACAACGAGGCCGCCCGCTATGACACGATTCGCGCACTCATTAACGACGGCTCCTTCATCGTGGATAAATACGCGTACAATTCGGCCGATCTCATCAACGTAAAGGGGCATTACTATTCGAGTAAGGCACCGGGTACGACGTTTCTTGGTCTCCCGTTTTTTTGGGCGACGGAAAAGATCCTTTCCCTCACTCCTTTGACCGACCCCGTTCGCGATCATTGGGTTTGTTACTGGACCTCGGTTTTCGCGGTGGCGCTTCCTTGCGCCTTCGGTCTCGTGGTTCTCTTCTGGCTCCTTTTGAAGTTCAAGGCGAGCGAGCGCGAGGCCGCAGTCATCACGATCGCCGTGGGACTTGGAACCATCTACTTTCCCTTCGCGACGATCTTCTTCAGTCACTCGGCAACGGGTGCGCTGTTGATCACGGGTTTTTACCAGATCTTCAGTTATCGAAAAGAGAAGTGGCGGCTCGTCGTGGCCGGGTTCGCCCTCGGTTTTGCGATCATCTTTGAATTTCCGGCAGCGATTGCGGCTGCCTTCATCGGACTCTACGCAATCTGGAGACTTCGCAAGGAGCCCCGCGGGATCGCCATCCTCGTGGTCACGGGATTTGTCGGCCTGGTTCCGCTCTTTCTTCAGAACTGGATCGCGTTCGGCTCGCCTTTCATCCTCTCCTACTCGGCTTACGCGCAGGATTCGAACCAGGTTTTCGAGGCCCATAAACAAGGTGTGTTGGGCATTAAGATTCCACTCTTCAATGCGGATGATTGGCGCTTGTTCCTCAACAACATGGCCGAGATCACTTACCGCCCGTTACGCGGTATCTTCATTTTCAACCCGGTTCTCCTTTACCTGATTCCCGGTTTCTTTTGGCTCGGTTGGAAAATGATCAAACGTCGCCAGGAATTCGCGCTCGAGATGCTCGTGATGATGGTCATCACGATTTCCTACTTCGCGATGAACGCAGGATTCGGTGACTCCATCGTTTACTGGGGAGGAGGGGCATCATTCGGTCCCCGCCATATCATCCCGGCTCTCCCTTTCATGGCGCCGCTGCTCCTTGAAGGATGGAGAAAACCGAGGATTCAGGCCGCGTTCGTTCCGGCTCTTCTCGTCTCGATTTTTTTCTGTATCATGGCGACTTCCATCGAGCCGCGAACGCCGTACGCTCCGAACAACGCGATCTTTCAGTACTACCTGCCGAAGTTCTTAAAGAGTGAGTTTGCCATCACGACGGTGGGCATCTTTTCGGAGGTGAAGCTCACCGAAAATTCCATCGCGTTTAATTGGGGAAAATTGGCGGGTCTGCCGCCGAGCACGCAGTTGATTCCGCTACTGATTTTCTGGGTGATCGCCGCGCGAAACTTGGATCGATTGGTCGGCGTGAAATCTCATGGCTTCACCTACGCCGCCGGTATTATGGCGGCGCTCTTGGCGTTGATTCCGATCGTGGCCGGGCTTTAAGCCGCGGCTCCGTGCACGAGTTTGTGACCACATTCTGAACAGAATTTCGGCTGTCCCTCGTAACCCTTCGAGCAATTCGGGCATTCGGGACCCGACTTCTTTTTGATCTCGACGAGCGGCTCGTTGGGATCAACAAAGCCCTTCTCGTTCCAACGCTCAACTTCGCGGAGAACCTTCCA
>SXSP01000386.1 GCA_005792225.1 Bdellovibrionales bacterium
CTACGCGGCTTAGGCCCGTGATCTCCAGGTCATTTGAACGACTCCAGGTATCTCGGCATCAAGGAGGTCTCCTGGCTGAAGCGCGGCAACTCCCTTGGGGGTTCCCGTCATCAGAAGATCTCCCGGGACGACCGGAAAACGCTCGACGACATATTGCCGAAGCTTTTCGATGGAGTGAATCATGTCACTCGTGTTTCCTGCTTGGCGAACCTCGCCGTTCACTTTCAACGAAAAGGGGAGGGAATCGAGGTTTTGCGGGAGCGGCTTGAACTCGCCAATCAAGGCCGCAGCCTTAAAGGATTTCGCGAGCGTCCACGGATGACCTTGGCTTTTCGCCTTTTCTTGAACGTCGCGGGCCGTGAGATCGATCCCCACCGTCAGGGCGTCAAACTTGAGATCGGCCCCGAAACGCAGCGTGATCTCGCACTCATGGTGAACATCCTCCGAAAAGCGCGGAAGTTGAAATTCACCGCCACCGATGACGGCCGAGCTTCCGGCCTTTAAAAAGATCATGGGGTTTCCCGCGGCGGATGGAACTTGGTTTCCGAGTTCCTTGGCGTGATCTGCGTAATTGCGGCCAACGGCCCAGATGTTACGAATCATATTTTTCCTCCGCGGTTATCCTTCCGCGCGGCCACGATTTTTAAGACTCCAGAGGCCATCTTCGATTTTGAAAATGCGAAACTCGGCGGTCATCCAGCTCGCCGCGGATTCGATTTCGTTCATATCAGAAGAGATCGTAATGAGCGCCGCCTCTAGCCAATCCAAATGAGAGCAAATGAAGACGCAAGAATCTTTTTCTGGCGTTTGTTCGACTTCGGCAAGGAACTGCCGAACTCTCGCCATGAACTCCGCCGACGTTTCGTTTTGGTGACGCTCATCAAGCCGTTCATCGATCTTGAGGTGCAGCCTCGTCGTTTCGGAGAGAGGCTGCAAAGTCTCTCTTGCGCGCAACTTGGGCGAGACGAGAAGGTGGGTCGGATGGGGGAGCGGGCCGTGCGGTGCCAAGCAACGCTGCGCGAGCGCTTCGGCCTGGTTCGAACCGAGGGCATTTAACGATGAATCACCGAGGCCGGTGGCCGAGCGCGTGGCGTGCCTGAGCAACACAGCTTTCATCGCTTCCTCCCGGTTTTAGCGCTTGCCGACTTCTCCGCGGCTGACTAAAACTTTGTTCATGGACAAATCCGACTCCTCGAACGACAAAACTTCTCACGACTCCGTACGGGTGCACAAGTTCCTGACGAAGGATTTGACCGTGCGCGCTGCGAGCGTTATCGCAACCGGCGTCGTTGATGAGATGCGCTCCATTCAAAACAGTTATCCTGTGGCCACGGTCGCCGTTGGCCGCACGATGGTGGCGTCGCTCCTCATGGCGTCGCACCTCAAGCAGAATCAAGAACTCTCGCTTTACTTCCAGGGCAATGGTCCGCTCGGCCGCGTCTTTGCCGAAGCGAATTACGAGGGACACGTGCGAGGATTCTCGGTGAATCCGCAACTGCAGGTTCCGGTCGAGGGAGACCAAATCAACGTCGGCGCCGCCATCGGGATCGGGCTTCTGACGGTGACTCACCATCTTCCGACGGGCGATATGCCGCATCGGGGAACCGTCATCATTCGTACCGGAGAAATCGGGGACGATGTGGCTTACTACCTCCATCAATCGCATCAAATCCCGTCGGTCGTGGCGCTCGGCGTGCACGTCAACGCTTACGGAAAAGTAGAAGCCGCGGGCGGAATTCTCATCGAACTCATGCCCGGTCATACCGAAGACACCATCGCTAAAATCGAAAATCGCGTAAAAGGAGCTCCCTCGATTTCAAAGAGAATTCTCGAGGGCGCAACGGCTGAGGATCTCATCAAAGATTATCTGGCCGACTTCGAACTGATGGAACTTGAACACCCGTACCCGATCTCATACCAGTGCCGCTGCAGTTACGAGCGGGCCCTGCGTTCGGTGATGCTCTTGGGGCTCGAGGAAATCGATCGAATGATCCAAGAAAAAAAGCCGGCCGACATCACGTGCGAGTTCTGCGGCCGTCGTTATCAGATCGAAGAGGCAGACCTCAACAAGGTCCGCCAGGAACTCTACAAAATTTCTTTAAATTAGATCATTGGGCCGTCGGCGTCGTCGGTCCGGGATCTCCGCTCCCGGGCGTCGTCGTGAGGTTCTGCGGGTCAAGAAGGTATCCTTCCACCGCGCAGGTCGCGTTCTCTTCGAGGCCGCAGGCTTTCGCCATCGCGACGCAAGCTTGGCGGTTGATGGCGCTGACCTTCAACATCCTTTCGCGTACGGCCGGGTCCTGAACGGCGGCTTTACGGCTGTCGTTATTCAGGACTTCCAAGTCAAAGCCGGGGCCCCGGCTGCCGTCGCGATCGAGGGCGTTTTTCTGGCAAGCTTCGAAAGTCGCTCTTTCGGAAGTTCCCTCTTGAGATGCAAAGGAGCTGAGAATCCGGTGACGTTCCACGATCGATTTTTGATCCCAATTTTCGACGCCGAACAAAGAGGTAAAGGCGGCGTCCGTGGGATCGCCGTTTGTTCCCTTCTTGCTTCTCAGGCCGAAGAGTCTGTTGAGTGTCGATGATCGACCCGTCGTATCCGTACCGAGAGCGGTATTGAAATAATCGAGGCCCGTCTTCGTCGCTTGACCGTTCGAAGCGGTGAGGAGACTTCGAACTTGCGAGATCGCGGGATTATCGAGTGACGAAGCTGGATATACGCTCTCCTCGCAAAATCCGAATGCCTGCAC
>SXSP01000387.1 GCA_005792225.1 Bdellovibrionales bacterium
GCCCTTTCCGGATTTGGCATTGGCAACGAGATGCATGCGTTTCGAGTTGGTATTCAATCAGCGTCCTCCCACTGCGAAAGTATAGGAATCGAGGGGGTGACCCGACAATGCGCGGGGAGCAAAGTCCCCAAGACTTAATAAATGGAGTCCGTTTGCATCGTTTTCGTTAGAAACTGGCCCCACCGAGGCCAGTTCATGGTTGGCTAGCGGAAATAGCTCCTCACGACCTGCTCGGTCATCGGCTTCCCCACGGGGCTGAATCCGCCGTCGCCGGGGCCGTGCTTGGCAGGATCGATCGGGAGATCCCAGAAAACCATTCCCCCGAACCAAGGCCACTTCGCCCCCCAGAAGGAATCGAGCAAGGCTTGGTATCCCGCCGCTTGGTGCATTTCGTTGAAGACGCCCGTTCCGGAGTACGTGAAAGGATCGATGAAGCCGCGTTCGACGCTCCGGAAACCGACTTCCTTGAAGATCACCTGCTTCTCGACTCCCGTGTAGACCGAAATCTCAGTCAGGATGGCGTCGAGTTGGGATGCGTAGGAATCCGATCGTTCACGAAGCACGGGTACGAGGGCGGATAAGGCGTTGGGGTAAACTTGTTGAGTTGAGCCGAGCGAGCGGTAGAGATCGATACCGATCGCGTCGAGTTCGGTCCAGAAACTCACGAGGTCCTTCCAGATTTTTTCTTGAGCCGGATCTGTCGGATTCGCGAGATCGGCAAGGCGATACCGCCAACGCTCGATCTCCCCGCCCGCTTTTTGAATGGGGCCCGTGTTGACGGAGTCGTCGGTGAAATTGATGTCGTACATGAGGCGAGTTCCGGGGAGTTTCGAGCGCACGTAGCGGAGAAGCTCGAGCCAGCGGCCGGGAAAGCCGTGCGGGTGCTCTCGCCATTGGTCTTCGATCCCGACGGTCATACTGTAGAGTTCGGCTCCGATCGTGAACTCATTTGCGCGTGCCGCGCGGGCGATGAGGATGTACTGGTCGAGGAAAATTCGGAAGCTCTCGAACCAGCGATTCGGGTCACTCGGTTGGATGTTCCCGTGCCACCAGAGTTTGCGGCGGCCGTTAGCTTGACTTTCCTCGTACGGGAACTCGCCGCTCGGTCCCACGACGAAGAAGATCGGGCGTAGTCCCACCGTTAAGCCTTGCGCCTGGATGAAGCGGATGAGCCGCACCATTCGCTGCGCTTCTTTTGCGCGTTCCGCGGGGGCAGTGACCGGAATGATTTCGTTACTTCTTCCGCCGATCGTTTTCGCGCGAACGTTTAGGATGATGTGGCGAGCTCCGAGGTTTTTCGCTTCGAGAACGCGACTTTGCGCCGCTGTTGGTGGAGCGCCCTCGGGGGCTGCGTCATAGACGTAGGATCCATCTTCGGTCAGGTTGAAACCGCCGAAGGGTGAGGCTTGAGCGCCGCCGCTAAAAAGGAGAGTCAAAGTTACGAGCCAAACAAATTTCATTTTCTTCCTCACTTCGTCTTCTTGAGCTTGAATTTCTGAGTGACGAGACCCTCATGGCCGTAAATCGTGTGACCCCTTAGGTAGCCGTCTTTGTCGAGGACCCCGCGGAGATGCATCCATGTTCCCGAGGCGCGGTACGAATCACTTCCGCGAGTCAGGTAGATGGAGCCATCGGTAGCCGGTGATCCGTAGTTGAATGTGCTGTTACTATGGCCATTCAGAAATCTCATGTTGCCGACGCTGTAACCGTTGAAGACCGTTACGACCAAAGTGACGTGGGTGCGCGTGCCTCCGGGGATGACGATTTCACCCTCGTAAACTCCGTTCATGTCGGGAGCGTTTTCCGTGACTGCTCCGATGTAATCCGGAAAAGATTGAACGCGTTTCGCCTTCATCTTGGCATGTCGGGGGAACATCAGATCTTCCACGATCATTTCATTTTCCCCCGTCGGCACGAAGCGGAGCGGAAGGTTCGGCGAGTTATCCGTGTCGATGATCCTTTCGGTCGCGATGTAACCGCCGCGTTTCATGTCGTAGACCACATGATAGTACGCGCGGTGGGTGAAGCGATTGGTGTCACTAAAACTCGCGAAGACGAGATCGTCACTCGCGTGGATGACGACGAGGGTCCACTCCATTCCCGAAGCATCTTTCATCGCCCACTTGCCTTCGATCTTGTCCTGGCGACCGAGGATGGCCGCGGCTTTTTCGGTGATCGCGGTTGAGAGGAGGATGGCTTCCGCACGAAGGCTCAAAGCTTCCAGTTTTGCGATGAACTTGAACGCGCGCTGAATGTAATACGCTCCGAAAGGACCTTTGGGAACTTTGCCGATCGCGGCCCAAGAGTTCGCAAGGGCTGCGAAGTGCCGCGGAGTCATGACGCTCAGTAATCCCTCGTACTCCTCGTCGGTGAGCCGCTCTTCGAATCGGAACGACTTCATGACGATATCAACCGCGGTATCCCCGATTTGCGAAAGGAGCGCTTCGGGGGCGCCGAAGGTCGGGAGCGAAGCTTGTCCGTCGAGCAAACGCGCGCGTCCCGTCGCCCAGTGGAGCGTCGACTTGGTTTCCGCGCGGATCTCATAGACTTGACCCTGTAGGAAAGTGACGAGTTCGCTCATCGCTTCCGCTGAGTAAAGCTTCGAGATCCAAAATTCCGTTTCGGTTTCGGCGAGTTCCTTCTTCTTTAAAACTTTCGCCGCGAGACCAGAGATCGTCGAGCGATAGAGGAGGCGGAGCGAGCGTTCGTCGACCCATTTCTCATCGGCCATGAGGAGAGCCGCTTGCAGATTGATCGCGGCGGCTTTTAGATTTTCGTAGTTCTCTTCCTCCTTGACCCGAAGTGCAGCGGCGTAAAGAAAGCCGAAGGCGGGCTGAGGCTCGGCCATCCAACGATGGTAATAGAGAACCTTCTCTTTAGAAGACGTCACGACGTCGAGCCAGTTGACTCCCTTGATGACCATTCGGTTTGCGACCTTCTTCACCGCGCCCGGATAGATGCTGTCGAGATCGTAGAGATGACCAAGTTCCTGAAGGCGATCCATGAGGGCGAAGTACGTATCAAACGTGCGACCGTCGCGGATCTCAGTGAGGTTTTGGTCAATCTCATTCAAGACATCGCGAAGTTGATTCTTCCCCTGCTCCGCTCGAGAAACCAAGGCTTGAGGCGGATCCAGACGCAATTCCGCAAGCGACGTCGTCGGGAGGGCCAGGAGGAAGATGAAGGCGAGTAAGATCCTCATTCGTGTCTCTCTTTCTTGCGCGCATAGATCGGCTCGGGGCGGAGTCGCGCTTGGTTCTCGGTAGCGAAGTCATCGATGTTTATGAATCTATAACCGAGCTTCTTGAGTTCTTGAATCAAATAGACGAGTTCCGCGGGGTCTCCGGGATATCGTCCGCGTCC
>SXSP01000388.1 GCA_005792225.1 Bdellovibrionales bacterium
GACGAAATTTCGTGTCCTCAAGACGACCCGAGCCGAGAGCCCGAACGACGTGGCTCCCGTTGATGTTTTCAGCTACGACCCCCATCAAACCGTCGGAGGCATGTTGACGTTGCTGATAGAGAGGGATCGCCCGGCGGCTCAATCGAAAAACGAGAAAGCACCAAACTGGAATCGGCGCGATCGCCACGAGCCCCAAGGCCCGCGAGCGCCACGCGAGGAGGGCCAACTAGGCCGTGACAAAAATAAAAATATCGAGCGTCCAGAGTAAACTCATATTGATGAACTGGTGAATCGACTCAAGATCACCGACCGTTCTGTTGATCAATCGGCCCGCGCTGTTGGCATCGTAGAAAGAAAAAGAAAGCCGCTGCAAATGATCGTAAACGCCCGATCGCATCGAGGCCATCAACCGCGTGCTGAGTTTCGCGTTCCAAATATAACTGAGCGAGATGAGCGCGTTGAATCCTAACTGCGCAAGCAGCAAGATTCCGACCGCCGAAGCAATCTCGTGCATTTGCGCTTCTCGGCCCACACCTGGCTTTAGCCCTTCGCTGACGGAAGTAACGACAGGACTCAAGAGGTAAACCGATGCCACCTCCGCCAAGTCACGAACCACTAAAATTGAACAAGTGATCGCGGCGAGCGGCCAAAGCGGACGAACAATACGACCAAAGATCGTGCCGAGCGCATTCGCTGATGGGAGAGGACTTGAAACCGCGGCTTCCGTTTGCATGCGCCTCCCAGCTTCACCGACCGCTCGTGGCCGAGTCAAAGATATGCCGCCTCTGTTGCGCCATTAACAAATCCTCTGCGTTCAAAGATGTTGGAAACGCAAACAAGGCCTTGTTAGCTTGTGAAGCGGAGGATCTATGAAATCCATCTGCGTTTTCTGCGGCTCAAGTCCCGGTCGTCATCCCGAATTCTTGCGAGCCGCAAAAAATTTGGGCCAAACGCTCGCGAGCCAAGAGCTTCGGCTTGTTTACGGAGGCGCGAGCGTCGGCTTGATGGGGGCGGTCGCGGATGCCGTCCTCGACAATGGGGGAGAGGTGATCGGGGTGATTCCCGAACATCTTTTTTCAAAAGAAGTCGCCCATCAAAACCTTAAAGATTTACGCATCGTCAAATCGATGCACGAGCGCAAGGCTCTCATGGCGGACCTCTCTGATGCCTTTATCGCTTTGCCTGGCGGCTTCGGCACCTTTGAGGAGTTCTTCGAGATTCTCACCTGGTCGCAACTCGGCCTGCATCGAAAACCCGCGGGTCTCCTGGATGTCGATGACTATTATAAGGCGCTCATGGACCTCATCAAACGGGGTTTAGACGACGAATTCATCCGTCCCGAGCACGGGGATCTGGTCCTCAGATCCACCTCCGCCGAGGATCTCCTCTCAAAATTCCGTAAATGGGTGCCACCGGCGCTCCCGAAATGGATGAATAAATCGCAAACCTAGAAGTTGGCTCGCCGCTTGCCCCTCCCTTATTTCAAACGGAGGAAACCCGCGATGACAACGCGTAAAGCAATGATGGCTGTTCGCCTTATGATGGTGTGTCTAACAATTTGCCAGTCTGGGCTTGCAATCGCCCAGTCTGAAGACGCAAGCCCGGTGAACACCGAAAGGGGCGATCTGCGCGCTTCGGTCGTGAAACCTCGCACATGGTTGACGATCACGAACTCACTGCTCCATCCGGTGCCGCGAAAGAACATGTTTATCATGGACATCACGCTCGCCGGAAAGATGGCGGATGCATCGGCAACGGCTCGGGGCTACGGAATCGACGCCCGCAATAGCACGAACGGCTCCAACTACGGACCAGAGCTTGAAGTCACCTACGGCTTGACCGAGAGTCTCTATGTTTCGGCCAAAGGCTCATTCACTCCTGGAAAATCCGAGTCGACAAACGGAGTCAACTCCGGTGGTTTCGCGATGACGAACCAACGTGAGTCAATCACCGACGAAGGCATGCGCGAACCCGAACTCGCGGTCGGCATGAGTCGTCGCCTCACGAAGAGCACGCGCTTAACGGGTGAACTCGGCGCCACGATTCCGCTCGGGATTCGCAAGACCGAGGGCAGCGGCAACGATTTCACAACTAACGGAATGAATGGCGGCAGCACGATTACACCGCGTCTGATCGGCGTTCATCGCTTACCCAAGGTGAAGCTCATCGGAACTCTCGCGTACGCGTATGAACTCGACCGCAAATCTGAAAAGATCAATCGCTCACCAAACTTCAGCGCGAATCAATCAAGCTTCGTTGGCGAGACCGAGTCGGGCGGAAACACCGTCTCCGTCACCACGGGTGCTGAGGTCCCTTCGCTCTATAATTTGGGAGCCGCGCTCATCTACGCGAGAACGGAATCTTCGTCGACGAAGCGGACCACGAACTCACTCTCGAACATTTCAAGAACTGAAACTGTGACGACCGAGGCTCAGCAAAACTTGGGTGTTCAAACTTACGCGGGCATATCGCTCGACGAATTCGGCGCCATCATCCGCCCATCCGTCGCTTACATGACCGCACTCGATCGCCAACGCGGAAGCATCTCCATCGAAAAGTTCGACGTCTGGATCATGGGTATCAGCGGTATTATGCAGTTCTAAAAGAGATGGTGCCTCCGGGGAGAATCGAACTCCCACGTCCTTGCGGACACTGGATTTTGAGTCCAGCGCGTCTACCAGTTCCACCACAGAGGCATCTGCGAGCTGTTACTTTTAACGAAGCCTCGCCGAGGCTTCAAGAACTAATTTCATGCAGCCCTTGTGAGTCTTACAAACGGGGGCAACTCGCACCCCTCTCGCGCGGGAACCCCCGATGCCATTTTCTGGCTCAGCTGGCAAAAATTTGACTCTCGCGCATGGTGCAGTGGCCACCCACGTGTGCTGCCAGGCGGCACACCGCTTGCTTGATAAGGGCCCGTGACCGTCATTTTGACTGGGAGTCAGGTGTTATGAAGACAATGA
>SXSP01000389.1 GCA_005792225.1 Bdellovibrionales bacterium
CGTCGTCTTACCGCAGCCGCTCGGGCCCAGCAACGAGAAGAACTCGCCTTTATTGACCGTCAAATCGACTGACTGTAAGGCGATTTGACTGCCGAACCGTTTCTGGATATTCCGGATTTCCAACACGGCCGGGATCTTAAAGAAACGAGGCGGAAATGTCGAGCGATCTCAGACCCTCAGAAGCGGCAATGAACAGATTTCCACCGCTGTCGACTTCGTGGTCAGCACTGAAGGCACTCCTCGTTGCTCCTCTCACGGTAGCTCTCGTTCTTCTCGGCGGCTGCACGAAGAAAAATTCCGACGCTCAGGGAGACGGCGCGACGAAGGAAGTCTCGCTTGCGATCTGGGCGAACTATCTTTCCCCCGAGATGCAGGAGAAATTCACGAAGGAGACCGGCATCCGCCTGAAGATCTCCAACTACTCTTCGAGCGAGGAGCTTCTCGCGAAAGCTCAGGCGGGCGCCGCGGGAATCGACGTTGCCGTTCCTTCAGACTACATGGTCGGTGTCATGGCGAAGACGGGCCTGCTCCTCCCCCTCGATGCGACCAAAATTCCGAATAAGGCCGGCCTCGATCCGGCGGTTCTGAGCCGGGAGTTCGACCCGGAAAATAAATTCTCGCTTCCCTACTCGTGGATCATCACGGGAATCGCGATCAACCGGGATCTCTTCAAGGGTTCGGTGCGGAGTTGGAAAGACCTCTTCACGAATAAGGAACTCGCGGGCAAGTTCTCTCTCCTTGACGACGTTCGCGAGGTCACGGCAGCCGCTCTTCGGGTTCACGGCTACTCCGTTAACACCACGAACCCGGAGGAACTCAAAAAAGCCGAGGCGACCCTGAAAGAAGTTCGCTCCCGCGTGAAGATGTTCACCTCGGATGTGATCGATCCGCTCGTCAAAAAAGAGGTCGCGGTTGCTCAAGGTTACTCATCCGACGTGCTTCAAGCCGCGAGAAACTCCGGCGGCAAGGTGGAGTTCGTGTTACCTGAAGACGGCGGGACTCGCGCCATCGACAGCCTCGTTATTTTAAAGGGATCAAAAAACGTCGAAGCCGCGCACGCGCTCATTAACTTCCTTCTCTCGCCCGAGGTGAACGCGTCGTTCGTGAAACAAATGATGGGTGGCCCGGTCGTCGTGAAAGCAAAGGATTTTCTTCCCGCCGAGCTCAAGGTCAATGCCTTCCTCTACCCGCCCGCGGGATCCATCACGAAGTTTGAGTATCTTCACGATGTCGGCGAGGCGACCCGGCTTTACGATCGCCTCTGGACCGAAGTTCGCGCTCAGTAATGAACGGAGCCGTGGAGGAATCCCGGCTCCACCTTTTCGATTCTCTGCCCCTGTCTCGCCTGGAGGCGCTCAAGCTCAACCCGGTCGTGAGCGCAGAAGATCGTGAGATCCTCTCCCAGCCCCCGCTTTAGATTCCTTAAGCGATCTTGATTGTGAAGACGCAGATGGCGGTCGACTTCCATTCCGGTTTGGTAGGCTCTCAAGCCGATCGGGCAGCGTGGATTTTCGACGTCCATTTCGTCGCGGAAAAAGTACGCGTCGCCCGCGTGGAAGAGCCACTCGGTTCCGTTATCGACCGCGATTCCGCAATGCCCGAACGTGTGACCTACGAGGGGGACCATCAAGATTTCCGGAGGGAGCCCCTTAAGATCGCGAACGGATTCAAAACCGTTCCACAAATCGCCGCCAACTTCGTAGCGCTGCCACTCTTTGATTCGGGCCCACTGCTGGGGACGATAACGGCCGACGTCTTTCAAGGATTTTGCGACCATCGCGGCCCGGTACTCAGCTTCGAAGATGTGAACGGTCGCGTTCGGAAAATCGCTGATGCCGCCTGCGTGATCGAAGTCGAGATGGGTCATGACAATGTGACGAACGTCTTCCCGCTTAAAACCCAGCTTCTCGACCTGGGCGGCGGCGGTTTTCTCTTCGATCAACTGAACATTATTGAAATAGAGAAAGAATTCCGCGAGGCGATCGTGCGGTTTGTTGACGTCTTGAAGCCCGAATCCCGTATCGACGAGGACGAGACCCTGCTCGGTTTCGATCAGCAGGCAGTGGCAGACAAGATGAGAAAACCCAAGACCCGGCGTCGAGCCGTCCATGATATGTCCTCCTAAGGGACACATCGAACCGCAACTCAGATGGTGAACTTTCATTCGGAAATCCTCCTCAAACCGGTAGTCTGCCATTGAGACCACCCAAGGTTCCGAGGAGAGTCTGTTTAGAATGAGTCACCTCCGAGACGATTGCTCTCGTTTTCTCCACTCAATTCGTGGTAAGAGCCGCGCATGCGCCGGTTCGAGCAGTTGGAAAATCACCAATTCACCTACAAATACGCCCAGCCCGAGGATTATCGCTTCTGCCAAGACTCCGTGATCTTCGCGAAATACATCGCAGGCGAAGTGGGTCAGGTGAATCCGGGCTACCGCGCACTCGATGTTTGCGCGGGTTGCGGGATCATCGGCTTTGAGATCGGTCATTATCTTCCCGACCTCCTTCACGTGGATTTCATGGAAATTCAAGAGGAGTTTCGGCCGAGCTTCCTTGAGAATCTCGCATTGACCGAGAGAGGATCCGGCCGCGAATTTCGCTTCTTGAACGAATCCTTTCTCGAACTGAGCACTGATCGATACGCCGCCGCTTATGATTTGATCGTCGGCAATCCCCCCTATTTCATGCGAGGCGAGGGGCTCCTTTCGCCCTCGCAAATGCGTAACCGCTGCCGATTCTTTCTCGACGGGGATCTCGTCTCGCTCGTCAGTGGGGTCGTGAACGCGCTCAAGCCCCAGGGCGTGGGCTACCTCCTCATGAAATCAGGAAGCGAGCACGGGCGCCGCGCTTTTCGGGATCTTCAACTTCATTTCAATGGAAAAGCCCAACTTTCCGTTTGCGCGAATATCCGCGGAACCGACGTGATTCAGATCTTGCGTTTCGATTAGTTCGGCGGGAAGCTGAACCACGGGGTCGCACGCATGAACTTCCAGACGACGGACCGTTTGTACAACGGCCGCAAAGTCAAAGCGTTCTCATCCGGCATCGTGCCCATCTTCATTGATGAGCATGATCCTTCGGCCGAACCTCGCTATCTTCTCCTCCGCTGCTACAACTACTGGGACTTTCCGAAGGGTGGAGTCATGGAAGGCGAGAGCCCGCTCCAAGCCGCACTCCGTGAACTCGAGGAAGAAACGACACTCAATGACGCCCGCTTCGAATGGGGCGAGGAATTCCGTGACACGCCCATGTACGCCAACGGAAAAATCGCCCGCTATTATGTCGCACGCGTGCGCCGCACGGATATCAGTTTGCCGATTAATCCCTACATCGGCCGCGCGGAACACCAAGAGTTTCGCTGGGTCACCTACGATGATGCATTGAAGCTCATTAACCCCCGCGTTTTGGCGATTCTCGACTGGGCGCGGGCCCTCGCACATTTGACGTGAACTCCACCTTTTCTCTGGTCTTTCCTCACACCGCCGTCCAACTTCGGGCCTAGAATGCTCAGAGATGGAAACGACCCGAATGACGCCCACGAAAGACCTAAAACCTCACCACTCCACGGGACGTCTCCGCGCGCGGCCGCGGAGCGGTTTCAGCGCGTCGGGCTCCCGCGCTGACTCCGAATCATTCATAGGCATGGAAAAGGGCCTGCATCCCCTCGAACTCGGACTGGGACGCGACGGTTACGTTTACATACCCCAGCGCACGATCGACTCCGCCATGCCGGCACCTTTAATTTTACTCTTTCACGGCGCGGGGGGCGAAGCGCTGGGCATCCTCAAGCCATTTCAGGAACTCGCCGACGAAACCGGCGTGATCCTCCTCGCCCCCGAATCTCGAGGTCGCACTTGGGACTGCGTTCGCGGCGGATTCGGCGAGGATCTCGATTTCGTCGATCTCGCGCTCGAGCAAACTTTCTCACGCTACTCGATCAAGCCCTCGCACCTAGCCGTGGGCGGCTTCTCCGACGGCGCGAGTTACGCGCTCTCCCTCGGAATTCCTAATGGAAGTTTGTTTACCCACATCCTCGCCTACTCCCCCGGTTTTGTCGCGCCCTTTGAGATCGACAGCAATCCCCGGATTTTCATCTCCCACGGAACCGCAGACCGGGTTCTCGCCATCGACCGCTGCAGCCGCCGGATCGTCCCGCATCTGCAACGAACCGGTTTTGACTTACAATACGTTGAATTTACCGGGGGCCACTCCATCCCGGAGCTGATCGCACGCGAGTCGCTCGCATGGTTCCTCACGCCCGTGGCGGATGGGGTGTGGGGCTAGATCGGGTCTGCGTGCGGGCGAGCAGGTGTCAGCGTTTCGTTTAAAACGAAATTTCCGTCGACCAGACCTCCGCGCAAAAAAAAGACGCAAGTGTCTTCCACTTGCGTCCATCATGACCCAACTTTTCTTGCGGGTTTTACTTGTCCATCGGGCGGTACTTGATGTGGACGATCCCCTTCCCGTTCGCATCCAGATATTTATCTGGGTTGTCGATGATCACGGCCTTGCGATCGGGTTCGAGCGTCCAGACTCCGTGCGGAACATCTTTGCCGTTGATGACGACGCTGACGGTTCCGTTTTGGGCGACATCGCCGTTTTCAAGGAGAATTCTGAACTTCTTCGAGATCTTTTCTTGAATCTGGTAGCCGACTTTAGAGAGGTACTCACCGTAGTTCTCGGTACAGATGCTGAGAACGTTCGGGTTCGTACGCGTGTCGTAGCCGGCACCGTTTGAGATCTTGATGAACTGAAGAAGTTTATTTGGGAGTCCGCCGGTGCGCTTCAGATCTTCGTCAGGACGGCAGACTTTGCCGCGCTTCTTCGGATCGGGAACCGCGAGCACTCCGTACGTGGAGATCATTTTCTCCTGACCGCCTTTGAAACCCTTCATCTTCGCGTAAAGACCTTCGGGAGTCGTGAGGTCGAACTCGGAGTTCTCGGCGTCGGTCAGCATGATGACGACCATGTGGGCGTCATTCCGCCAGAAGCCGGGGTTGAGTTCCGTGTTCATCGACGCCGCGATGGGCGAGAAGACTTCTTCGTAGCGCGGCCCACCGTCTTTGAAATCGTGCGTGCCGATGTTCAAAGTGCGGCCGAGGAGTTGCGCGTAACCTTCTTGACGGGTCACGAATGTTTGACCGTGGAAGGGATCGCCGTTCGGGTGAAGAACGGGACGGAGCTTTCCGTTTTCCCAGTAAAATTTCTTTCCGGGTACGACGTGCTTCGGGTCGTGAACGGTGACCATTCCGATGTGGAAGTCGACGTTCGCCTTCTTTTGGAAGGCCTGAAGGAAGCGCGGGATGTTCGAACGCAAGCTCTTCTGGTGCTCATCCATACTGTTCGAGTTATCGATGACGAACAGGATGTCGACCTTAGGAGTTACGGGCTTTTCTTTAAGAATCGTTTCGTTGATCGTCTTCATCGCCGGAGTTGGCTTCGGCGTGGGTGTCGGGGTCGGAGTCGGAGTCGGTGTGGGCGTCGGAGTTGGTGTGGGCGTAGGTGTCGGCGTCGGTGTGGGCGTCGGAGTTGGTGTTGGTGTCGGTGTCGGCGTCGGAGTGGGCGTCGGAGTTGGCGCGGGCGTCGGTGTCGGTGTCGCCTTCACCACGGGACGCGGAAGACCGTTCAAAGTCGGAGTCTTCGGCGAGCACGCGGCGAGACCTGCGATTGATGCGATGAGAGCGATTTTGATCAACGTGGGGGACGTTTTCATAACGACTTCTCTTTCTTCGTTTCTTTGGAATCAGCGAAGCTTTGGCTTGTGGGGCAGCCTTTTACGCGAACACGGTAGTTGTCGACTTCATCGAGCCAAACTTCGTCGCCATCGACATCGGGGAAAGACATTTGGTCTCTTCCCTTTTCGATGCGTGGTACGGATCCACCGAGTTTTTTTCCGCTTTCGTTCAGGTACAAGTGCTGGATGGCTTCGGCTTCAACGAGGTTCAGCTTTTGAACCGTCTCGGAAGCTTCCGTCAGGCGAACGCGGTTTTCGGGCGTCGTCGAGCCTTCCCACTCCTGCACTTTGCCGCGGAAGTTCTTCTTGAACGAATCAAGCGTCTTGAAGAGCGACGGATAATCGCAAACACGCAATTGCGCGAGCGACATCGTGAAGTACGGTTCGGACTGAATTTTGTCTTTGAAGAGCGGAGAGAGCACCGTCTTCAAAGTCGCGATGGCCTTTTCGGGATTGCCTGAACGGATTTCGACCCACGCGCGCTCTTCGAGCGATTCGAGCCAGCTCGCCGATCCACGACGAACCTTGTTGTAGGCCTCGAGCGCTGCCTCGTCGTATCCATCTTGGTAGTTGATACGACCGATGGAAAGGTAAACGCGGTCTTTTTCCTCGACCGAGACTTTCGAGTCGTCGGCGAGTTTGTTCAGAATCGTAATGGCATTCTTCGTGTCACCCGCGAAAGCGCGATCGAGCGCTTGTGCGTGGCGTGCACGGGCGTCGGCCGAGGAGACCTCGGCTGGCTTTGCCATGAGTGTGAGCGGCAGGCTCAAGAGCCCAACCGCGATCAAAGAAGCGACGGATTTCATAACAAAACTCCGAATCCGAAGCTCGCGACGATCAGGTTGAGATCGCGCGAACCGGTGTAAACTTGATCCGAATAGTTCTGATAACGAAGTTCAAAGCGCGAAGTGATGTGTTGCGAGAGCCAGAGGCCCACGCCGCCACCTGCGGTCCAGGTGTTCGTCCAGTTGCTTTGCGATTGGCCGCGGAACTCAGTCGATGTTCTCACCTGGCCGTAACCCGCCAAGCTATAGATGTCGAATTGGATCGTCTTGATGTCGAAGAAGTTCGTCTTTCCGTACATCATGTACCAGTTCACGACACCCATGACGGTTTCTTCGGGATAGCTGATTTGCGGAATTGAGTACGTGTCAGTGTTGGAACCAGCGCGGAAACGGTTTTCGCCTTCAGCGCTGAGCGTGTTGAAGGATTTCGTGTAACGAGCACCGAGCGAAAACTTGGGATTCACGTGGAGGTCGAGTTGGCCGCCGAGATTCGAAGTATTCAGGTACGAATCTCCCGAAGCGACGCCGCCGTAGTTAACGCCGGCTTCGACGCGCCAGTTGCGGTCGACGGTACGACCCTGAACGATGCCGACGCGAGCGCGATTGTCGAGTTTCGCGGCTTTTTCGGAGGCGCGTTTGTCACCGAGAGCGTCGAGCTCTTTGCTCACTTGCGCGAACGCGCCGCTCGCGACGAGAGTCAGGGCTAAACCTGTGATCAATTGAATGAAGTGGGTTTTCATTACTGCGCTCCGCTGTTTCGTTTGTTCTTAATAACTTTGATAGTTTGGGGAATTCCGGCGGAAGCCACGTCACCACGGACAACGCCGATGGTGAAGTCGACTTGAACTTCCGTCTTGTTCGCGGGGAATTCGATTCCCTTTGAATCGATGATCGCCTCGAAGAGGTAAGCTCCGTCGCTTGAGCGACCGGTTTGCTTCATTTGCGCATTCGTGATGATCTTCGCGACGTGCGGAGCGAGATCGGGCTCGTGCTCGAGGAATCCTTCGAGCTTGGATGCTTCCGGAGAAGCGTCGCGAACGCTCAATTTCAACTTTAAAGATTCGCCCTCTTTAACCGAAGTCGTGTTGAAAGAGATCTTATCAACGAGCGGAACGTCACCGCTCGCGAGCACCACGAGGCCCAGTGAATGAACGCGGTTCGAACCGACTTTGATCTTAAAAGGAGCGAATTTCGCGCCCTCTTCTTTTGAGACGAGGCCTGAGGGATTCCAAGTGAGATCGTAAACGTCGCCGCTCACGCGCGCGAGTTTCAGGTTCGAAGGGAGACCGACGGCTTGCGCGGCACCTTTCGAATCTTGGATCGTCAAACGGTACGTCATCGACGCGCCTTGAACGAAGTTGAGAATGTAAGTTTCGGGGAGGGCGACCGGGGGAATCGCGACCTGAACGGCCACAGATTCCGAAGTCACGGGAGCGACCGGAGCCGCGGGAGCTTCCGTTTTCGCGGGAAGCTCGCCTCTCACCACGGGAGCTGCGGGCACTTCGACCTCATCGGTTTTCTCAACGGGCTTCGGGTATCCCTCGGGAACTCCCGCGCGATGCATTTCGCGATAACGTTTGTTGTTCGCGAGAGGGTCGGAATTGAATCCGCCCTTGACCGCTCCGCAACCGCTCGCGAAGAGTGCCATCAAAAGGCCAGCTGTGATTTTTGTCGAGGTCTTCATCTCTCAACTCCTCTTATCGACCCGCCACGCGGCGGAGAACGAAGGGATAAGTAACCGCAACCGTGACCCCGCCTTGCGGGCGAGGGAATTTCCAAGTCTTCAACTTCGAAGTGATGCAGCTTTCAACTTGCGCCGAACGAACGCTCGAGTGGCTCACACGTGCCGTCGAAACGCGGCCCTGACCACCGATCTGGAAACGAACCGAAACGCGACCCGCGAGATTCGGTTGACGTTGCAGACCCTGCTCGTAGCAGTAAGTGATCTGACCGAGGTTACGAGCGATGACTTCCGCGATTTGGTCGCGATCGAGACCGCCGGTAACAACCGCATCTCCGTCGTCGCCATCAGCTTCGCCCCAGGGCGAGCCGTTCGGATCACCGTTACCCGCTCCCGATCCCGCAGGACCGTTCCCCTTGGGGCCCGTTCCTTTCCAAGAACCGACGATGGTCGTTGTTCCGTAGCCAGCACCTTGTGCTCCACCACCCGCTTTTCCGCGCGTGCCGTATCCACCCGACCCGGGAGCCGGCGAACCGTCACCGAAGGGCGCGGCGATGAGCCCCTTGCCATACATGGCATTCGAGAGACCCATACCGCGCCCAGTGCCGAGGCCACCCTTGCCGCGACCACCGCCACCATTGGATCCGAATCCGCCGAAGCCCTTGCCTCCAGCGCCTGATCCAGCTTCATTGCCGACGGCTTGCAGGTTCAAGCCGCCGCGTCCACCGTTTCCGCCTTTAACACGCGGAGAGTTCAGCGCACCCAAGGCGCCGATTGAGTTCATATTCGGTTCGTTCGTACCGTAACCACGGGGACCTTCGCCCTTGTAGCCACCACCGCGCGGTCCCTTGGACTTCGCGCTCGCGGACTTCTTAAACGAAGTCGAACGCGTGGGTACGGGAGAGTTCTTCGTGATCTTCGTCTCGCTAGGAGCGACAACGATGTTTTTCTTCGCTTGAGCCGGCGGCGCTTGACGAACAACCTCAC
>SXSP01000390.1 GCA_005792225.1 Bdellovibrionales bacterium
CGGGCCAGTTTACGTTTACGTCATGCCTCGCGGAAGTTCACGCGTACCTCGAGAAGCTCGTCACGCCGAAATCCCAGAGCTTCAATCTCGTCGGCCATAGCTGGGGTGGTTTCCTCTCGCTCACGATCGCGGAGAGATTTCAGCCCTTCCTGCGGAAGATGGTCCTCATGTCGCCGCTCCTTTATTTTTGGGAAGAATCCGAGTCGACGAAGTTCTTCGAAGAGACTTTGAAGAATAATCCCGGCATCCAAATCGGCACGGCTTCCGAGAGGGGCGCGGAATTTGAGACATTTGGCACGAGCACGCCCCCGGACCGCTTGATTCGATCCGTGACGCCGGAGACGGAAGTTCTCTTTCTTCAAGCGCGAGAGGATGATGTGACGCCCACGTCGATCGCCCTCGAGAAGGTGAAGCTGTTTGAAAAGTTTCCGACCTTTGAACTCGTCGATACGGATCACAGCTTCATCTTAAACCGAGAGCGCATCACGAAACGTATCTCGAACTTTCTCGCGACCGGAATCTAAAGGCCGCCGTACTGCTTTCGAAATTGCTCCAGCCGCATGTTGAGTTCGAGATCAAGAGAGAGGAGCCGGCGTTTGATTTCCTTTTTTTCGGCTGGCGTCAGGTCTTCGTCCTCGAGGAGCCGGGCTCGCATGCCGGCCGCGGTTTTCTGCATGAGGATTTCCTCCGGCGGAATTCCTGCTCGCTTCAACATACGGTAAGTCATTCGCAGTTCGAAGGGGATATGCGAGTCTTCTTCGAGGTCGATGGGCTTGCCGCGACCCGGAAGGTTATCGAATTCCCCGTTCGCCATCGCTTCTTTTATTTTTTCCTCGGCCGTCCAGAGCCAAGGACTCGGGAGTGGTGTTTTCATCGTGTGGCCACGATACCACGGGGATCCGGCCGCTCGGGGAAGAATGAGCGGCCGGGGGGTAAAACTTAAGTTTCGGGAATTTCGTCGGCTTCGGGCGCGAGCGCGAGATGCGAACGCGCGGGGAACCGTTGATCGATGAGGCGAGCGAGGTTCGCCAAGTTGAGGGCGTTGCCGTTACGGAAGTAGCGAGAGAGGGTCGAGAGGTGGCTCGCGCTATCGAGGATCAAGCTTGCGATCTGCGCTGCCGTATACTTGTAGCCCCGCGCCTTCAAGAGCCCGATCGCGAGAGCCGCCGCTCCCGATGCAACGGGAGTTGCGGCGGAAGTTCCACCGAATTGCGTGTAACTTGAGTTCGTTTCGGGCGACGTCGTGAAGAGCTGCTCGTAAGACGTCACCGTTCCGGGTGCGCCTAGAAGAACGTACGTCGTCGAGTAATTAGAGCCCGGAGCCTTGTTGTAGTTCGCGGCCTGAAAGTTTCCGACTGAAACCACGCCCGGCATCGAAGACGCTTGACCGGCAACGGAGTAATTTTTGTTGATGAGCGTACTCTCGTTTCCCGCGGCGGCGAACACGGGTACGCCGTGGTTCAAAGCGTACTGAATGGCGCGTTTGTAGTCGGCGCTGATCGCGGAAAATCCTCCGAGGCTCAAGTTGATCACGTGCGCGCCGTTATCGACCGCGTAGTAGATCGCGTTTGTTGTATCCGCCATCGACATGCCGGCGTTACGACCCATGTTGTTCAAGGCCATGATCTTCGCCGTGTATGCGACGCCGGCGGCGCCGCGGCCGTTGTTGCCGGAGGCGGCGGCGAGGCCGGCGACTTTCGTTCCGTGTCCCCAGAAACGGCCGTTTGCGCTCGACTTCTGCGGCATCGGGCTTCCGGTGCGGCTCGCGAAGTTGTAGCCATAAACGTCGTCAACGTAGCCGTTTCTATCGTCGTCGCGGCCATTGTTCGGGATTTCGTCTTTGTTGATCCAGATGTTCGACCGAAGGTCTTCGTGATTGATATTTACGCCCGAGTCGATGACGGCGATGATGACCTGTTGACCCCGAATGCCGCTGCGAGAATTGTAGAATGTATCGTAAGCCTCGGGAGCTTTGATCGCGCTCAAGTGTTTGGCTGAAGCCACGCGAGGGTCCGCTGGGAGTGCCAGAACTTCGGCCATCGGCGCTTCCTCGGTGTCAAGCCCGGGAGTGATCACGAGGTGAGAGGCGACGTTCTCGACGCACTCGTCGCGATCCGCGAGTTCTTGAAGTTCGACAGATGTCATCGCGCGCGGAGCTTTCCAGCCGTATGAGCGAACTCCGCTCGGCGTGCGTCCTTCATACTTGTTTTCAATGAAGCTTGAAATGGGACCACTCGAAAGACACTCGTCTTTGAGGACGACCGTGAGCTCCGTTCCTTCCGCGATTTCTGTTGAAGCTGTGTTGAAAGAATCGGGGTTGAGCTGAACTTTTCCGTCTTGAGAAGGGGCGACGGGACCTGAGGGGTTGCCGCAAGCAGCAACGAGGACTGAGAGGGCAAGTGCAGTCGAGAGGTTGACGATGCACCGCTTTGCGCTATTTCCGCGCATGAAGACTCCTTCCGTGGTTCCCAGACATGGACTCGAGTCTCTCCTTTGAGTCCAATCGTCACACAGCCGTCGCCGTGTGAGGCCGTCTGGTACTAGGTTTTAGAGGAAGAAGCAGATCACATGAAAAGCGAGGCGAGTAGTCCAAATTTTGTCGAAAACCACAGACATCGGTCTAGTTTTGTTACAAAAACGCAATAAATAAATGAGATTGATTTATGGCGGGCCCGACGAACGTCGGGCTTTTGAGGCTTTATGTCACTAGTGTTTGAGAGGGGACGTCGGGAAATTACGCAGGAGGTCAGAGGCGTCTTTGTAAACGGCGGCCGCTCCTTCGAGATCTTTTTGAGACCATCCGCCGCATTCGAAAGCGACGCAACGAACTCCCGCACGCGAGGCGGCTTCAAGATCATAGGGAGTATCACCGATCATCACGGCTTCTTCGGGTTTCACGCCGCTCATGCCGAGTGCCGCCTCCACAATGTCAGGTGCGGGCTTCGAATTTTCGGCATCATCCTTGGTTGTAGAGCCTTCAACGAGATCGGCGACTTCCGCTTTCTCCAGGAGATCTTTCAACAGATCCTCGCCAGAGGAAGTCGCGACAAACAAGCGAACGCCTTCGTCGCGGATCCTGAGGAGGAGTTCGCGAACTTCCGGAAACGGGGTGAGATTCGGGAGGTATTTCTCACGGAAAATTTTCTTACGATCGTTGGAAATCGCTTTTCCTTCGGGCGAATCCTCTTCGATCTGAGAAACCATCGGCAGCAAGCGATCGCCGCCCATCCCGATCAAGGGGCGAATCTGCGAGAACGGAACGAAGATGCCGTGCATTTCGAGCGCCTCAACCCACGACTGAGCGTGAGCGTTGTTGCTGTCAATCAAGGTTCCATCGATGTCCAAGAGTGCGGCACGAATCATTGAGACCTCCAGCCCCAACTTTAACTTTAAGGGAGGCGTGAGGTCGTTGTGCTCCGATGAACTATTTATTTAGATTGCATCTCAGGCGCCGCGAAACGGGTTCACGCCGTCTCGTCCGAAACAGCGATTGATGAAGGTCATGAAGAAAACGCAGATCGCGAGATTCAAGATCGTTAAGATTGCGGCTAAAGTGAAGATCACGATTCCAACCGTCATCACCCAAAAGCTGATTTGCAGTGCCTGCGCGTGCCAGTTTGCCTTAAGCAAAAAGGCTGCGCCATTCACCAATGCGAGAAGAAGAAAAAGCGGAACGATGCCGTTCATCGCCTGTTTTAAGTCGGCGCCCGAAAGTTCCATCTGAGAGGAAATGCAAACCGCGAGGTACAAGAACAAATAAAACCAAAGGGACGTCAACGTTGCTTTGTTCGCGATGGATTTTACGAGGAGAGCGCCCACTTGGAGAGCCGATGCCCAAGTCACGCCCGCCGGTTGAAAGATCCCGCGACTGGCGGGCACCATCGCGTAAAAGAGCAGCGCCAAGATCAGCGGGCCCAGAAGAACCGGTCCGACACCAATAAAGAATTGGCCGATCCGGTGATAGGGATTCCAGGGATGGTATTCGTGCATGACGTAGCCGTGAGCTCCGCCTTTACCTGATGGATCAAACCACTTCACCTTCTTCACGTCATGAAGAAAGAGTCGACAGAAAAACGCGTGGCAAAATTCATGGACGGGAACGCCGATCCAGCCAAACGCGTACATCCCGAAGTTCGGAAACATAAATTGTTTAAATGCATTGTTCGTGAGCCGCGAAAGAAATGTGAGAAGCGCTCCGCCGGCGATCATGAGGCCAAAAATCAATCCGAATTGGAGGAGACTCTGCGTAACGATTTTGACGAAGGCATTCCAAAGCATACGACATCGTCAGGATTTCACATGACGTCGACTTCGCTCAAGACGAGCCGGCCCCAAACTAGACCGGTCGTCAGAACGGAATCGTCGCGACCGGCAGATAGTAGGTCTTGTACCTTGGGTCTTTTGACTCGTCGAGGTAGGTCGCCGTGAACGCGACAACGTCCCACCACGTATGAACGAAGATACTCTCGGCGAGCGTCCAGTCGTTTTTCTGCGTGAGGTATCCGAGGTACCAACCGAGGGTGAACTGCGGCCAGGGCACGGGATTGTCGCCGCTGATGTGAGCGAGCGAGAAAATGAGAGCCGTCGCCGTGTTGGACCAGAATTCGCTGCCCCAAGCTTCCATCGTCACGGGCATCAAGTAGCCGCGAAAGAGAGCTTCCTCGTGAGTACCCGCGAGGTAAGAGAAGCCCCCGGCAAAACCGGCGTCGCTCACGTTAAAACCGTTGTTCTCAAAGGCACCATTCGTTTGGTTTGAGAGCTGAAGCCCGGCGAGGAGCGCGACGCCGATAATCGGGATGTAGGTCGTCGGCCGCTTGACGAAAGAAAAACGAAACGGTGCGAGCAGAAGTTCGTCGGTCGTCTCCTCTTTTTTCAAGAAGCCGAATTGCCCGAGTGGCTGGCGCGTGCGCACGGCCGACCGAAAGCTATGATACGCGCTGAAACTCCCGGCCGACATATAGATTTGATTGCCGAGCATGTAGCTCCGCACGCGGTCATCGCGCGACGTGAGATCCGACGTGGGAGTATTCTCGAGCGCAGCGTAGGCGTTGGCGGCGAGTCCCAGGCCGAAGATCGCGCTCCCCGAATAGAGAAGTGCCTGCGTGTTTTGATTTTCCCACCACTGATCAAACCCCGGAAGCAAAACCGACATCAGCGGTGGAAGAAGATACGATCGCGGTCTCTCGGGTTCTCGCGTAAGTTCCAGGGAAAAGATCTTTTGATCTTTCGGTACAATGATTCTTTGCGCACGCGCGGGAAGCGCGAAGGTCAACGCGACAGTGAGAGCGAGTAGGAGACGCAACACGCTTTAACCCCGCACGCCGGGGCTCGATGCGTCCATCATGGCACGCCGGTTGTAGCGGATCGACGACCAGAACGCGAGACCGATCAAGGCCGCCCCAATAAAGCCCGGCACGACTTCGTTGATGTGCGTGATCGTGTTCAGGAACATGATCGTCGCGAGAGTCCCGATGGCGTAGAACGCCCCATGCTCGACGTAGCGATAATGGGTCAGGGTTCCGCGGTCGACGAGAAGAAGCGTCATGCTCCGAACGAACATGGCGCCGATCCCGAGACCGATCGCGATGATGAAGAGATTGTTTGTGACCGCGAATGCGCCCACGACTCCGTCGAAGCTGAAACTCGCGTCGAGAACTTCGAGGTACAAGAACATTCCGGCACTCGCCCGGTGAAGATCAAGATTTTGGGGTTTCGGTTGATCCGCGTCCTCGCCGGGCATGCCGCCTTCGAGAACGTCACTGACGCCGTCAACGATGATGAACGTGATCAAGCCGAAGAGACCCGAGAAGAGAAATCCCACGACTTCGCCCTCGCGCAAGAACTGAGCGACGATGTACAAAACGAGCATCGCCACCGCGAGCTCGATGGCCTGCAAACGACCCAATTTGGAAAGTGGTTTCTCGATCGCCGAAATCCAGTGGACGTCCTTATAGATGTCGAAGAAATACTTGAGCGCGACCATTAGAAGAAACGACCCGCCGAACGCCGCGACGGGCACGTGCACGGACTGCATCATGCGCGCGTAATCTTCGGGATGTGTCGCGGCGAGTACGATGGCTGCCCAAGGATTTACTTTGCCTAAAATTCCGACAATCGCGAGCGGAAAGACCAAGCGCATCCCGAATACGGCGATCAAAATTCCCCACGTCAGGAAGCGGTGCCGCCAGAGTGGCGTCATCTTCTGCAGGACCGATGCGTTGACGACGGCGTTATCGAAGGAAAGTGAGACTTCAAGCACCGCGAGAACCCCGCAGATAAAGATGGCTTGAAGCCCGGCCTCCCAGAGATTCGCGCCGCCGAGGGCCGACTGCCAGCCCACCCAAAAGGCGAGGCCGAGTCCGAGGATGGTGACGAGAAAAGAGTCGCGGAAGTATTTTAAGAGCGTATTCATAGCCGGCACGATAACAACACGTCGGACCGGAAGCAAAGAGAGCCGTGACAATTTTGGTTGAGAATTCACGAGTCCTCGTGTGCAATAATTCCGACCCAACAACGTTCTACAACTTAGGAGTGAATTCATGAATTCATCTATGAAGACATTGGTCGCGGCTTTGGCCCTGATCATCGGTCAAAACGCCTTCGCTACCGTCTACGAAGTTGACCCCGTCCACTCGCGTGTCGGCTTCTCGGTCAAGCACTTGATGATCGCGACGGTGCCCGGAAACTTCAAAGAGTTCGAAGGTAAATTCGACTTCGACGAGAAAAAAGGCGAAGTCAAAGACGGCGTCTTCACCGTGAAGGCCGCGAGCATCAACACGGATAACGCAAAACGTGACGAGCACCTGCGCAGCGCTGACTTCTTCGACGTCGAAAAATACCCGACGATCACCATCACGAACACGAAGCTTAAGAAAGCCGGCAAAAACAAGTATAAGTGGACAGGCGACCTCAACATGCACGGCGTAACGAAGCCGGTCACGTTTGATCTCGAACACAAGGGGAACGTGAAGGGAATGATGGGCGAGTCGCGCGCCGGTTTTGTTGCGACGACAAAAATCAATCGCAAAGATTTTGGCCTCAACTGGAACAAAGCGCTCGAAGCTGGCGGCGTTGCGGTGAGCGACGAAGTTCAGATCACGCTCGATATCTCGGCCGTTGAAGCGAAGCCCGCTGCTGCCGCTGCAGAACCCGCGAAGAAGTAAATCTCATTCGTTTATGAGTGGGCTGGTCACGGCCCACTTCTTCAAATCCGCGAAATTTCGGTGACCTTTCGTTCACGAATTCTCCATAGACCGATGATTTAAAAATTAACAGTCGCGTGTACAAATTTTCTCTGGATCATGACCAGAGGAGTTGCATGCCCGCACCGCTGCGTATCGCCCAAGTGTCGCCCCTCTATGAGAGCGTCCCCCCAAAACTCTACGGCGGCACCGAGCGAATCGCCTCGACGCTGACGGAAGCCTTAGTCAGAGCGGGTCACGACGTTACACTTTTCGCGAGCGGTGACTCGCTCACGAGCGCAAAGCATGTGCCCATTGGGCGCCAGGCGCTCCGGCTCTCCGGGTGTCGTGAATCCCTCGCGCCCCATCTGGTTATGTTCGAGAAACTCTGCGCGATGCGCGAGGAATTCGACATCGTTCACTTTCACACCGAGTACATGCATTTTCCGATTGCCGAGCGCCTCGGCGTGCCCTCGATCTCAACAATGCATGGGCGACTCGACTTTCCCGAATATCAGGATCTCTTTGCCATTCACCGGAGTCTTCCGCTGGTGTCGATCTCGCACCAACAGCGCAAAGCCGTTTCGTTCGCAAACTTTGTCTCAACCGTCTACCACGGGCTCGATCTCTCGCATCTTCATTATCACCCGCGAGGCGGAGATTACCTCGCCTTCTTGGGTCGCATCTCCCCCGAAAAAGGAGTGGAGCACGCGATCGAAATCGCGCACCGAACGGGCGTGAAGCTCAAGATCGCCGCGAAAATCGAAACCATGGATATCGACTATTACGAACGAATAAAGCCTCTTCTCCATGGACCCCTCGTCGAGTTCGTTGGCGAGATCAGCGATCGTGAAAAATCTGATTTCCTCGGAAACGCCTTGGCGCTAATCTTTCCGATCACGTGGCCGGAGCCGTTTGGTTTGGTCATGATCGAG
>SXSP01000391.1 GCA_005792225.1 Bdellovibrionales bacterium
ACAGGCAAACAGGCAAACAGGCAAACAGGCAAACAGGCAAACAGGCAAACAGGCAAACAGGCAAACGGGCATGCAGGCAAGCGGGTAACGAGTTTTCGTTTGGAACGAAGATCTCGGGATGAGACTCAGGCGAGCTGGCAAAACAGCTCGGGCGCGCCGGCAAACGCGCAAACAGGTAACGAGTTTTCGTTTAAAACGAAGGACGGAATCTTGAGGCGTGATTTGCATGCACGAATCGACTGGGCTGCAAGGCCCGGCTGCCCGTCCCGCGCGATTGTCTTTTTCTTCACAAGCTGAAATCCCCTTCAATTCAACCCGCTGAGTCGTGTATCTCTTTGGCCTCACTCTCTCGCAAAATTATCCCGCAACCCGTCCAGGAGGCTTCGATGAGACCCGGTCGCGAAATCGACGCTCGCATCGCGAAGGAAGTTTTTGGTTACAACGTTTGGGCCCAGGCCAAGGTGCTCTTTGAGAACGCCGAGAAGGGGGATCGTCCGCTGCGCAATTACTCGAAGGAGCTCGAGTGGGCGTGGGAAGTCGCGGAGAAAATGAAGATCACTTTGATTCCCGTTGAAGGGGGTCAGTGGTTCGCGTTTACGGGACCGACGGATCGCAACGGTTGGGAGAGTCCTCAAGCCGTTTTAAAATTCCTCGAAGCGGGTAATTACAATGAGTGTGGAGCGGCCGTTGGCGAAAAGCCTGCCGCGGTGATTTGCGAAGCGGCCCTGCGGGCTGCGGAGAAAAGGCGCGCCGCATCGGAGACGCCGACGGAGGCGACGGCCGAAGCGACTTCAGAGGTCGCGGCTCCTGCCGAGGATCAAAACCAAATTCACTGACTTCAGATCTGATGACGTCTGAAAAGTCCCTTGTTAAGCTAACTCCGCGACACGATCATCACGGAGTTAGCGAATGCCTCAGTTCGATCCGAAAAGTTTGAAAACCATCGGCGTCTTCACCAGCGGTGGGGATGCTCCCGGAATGAACGCCGCCATTCGCGCCGTCGTGCGCTCGGCGATTCATCACGGATTGCAGGTGAAGGGCATCGTCGGTGGTTATCCGGGAATGGTGGCGGGGGATTTTCAGCCGCTTTCATTGAGCTCGATGGCCAACATCATTCAACGTGGTGGAACGATGTTGAAGACGGGGCGCCTGCCTGAGTTTCATCAAGCCGAAGTTCGCGCGGCGGCCATCCAGAATCTTCGTGACGATGGGATCGACGCTCTCGTTTGTATCGGTGGCGACGGCTCGTTCACGGGCGCGCACCTTCTTTGGCAGGAGCACAAGTTCCCGATCATCGGGATCCCCGGAACGATCGACAACGACATCGCCGAAACTGATCTCACGGTGGGTTTTGATACCGCCGTCAACATCGCGCTCGATGCGATCGATCGCATTCGCGACACGGCGGCCAGCCACGATCGACTCTTCATCGTCGAAGTGATGGGACGCGACTCGGGATTCATCGCGGTTGACGTGGGTGTCGCTGGGGGTGCTGAGGAGATCTTCATTCCCGAAAATCCCGCGACTGTCGATCAAGCGATCGAGAGGATCAAGCGAGGGATGGCGCGCGGAAAGAAGAGCTCGATCCTCGTTGCGGCCGAGGGTCACAAGCCAGGTCGCGCGTACGATCTCGCGGATGCGATTCGCAAAAAAGCGGGCTTCGATGCGAAGGTCTGCATTCTCGGTCACATTCAACGCGGTGGCTCTCCGACGGCCGCCGATCGAATTCTCGCGAGTCGTTTCGGTGCGGCCGCGGTCGATGCCCTTCTCGCCGGTCACTGTGACGCGATGACGGGAATCAAAGGGCACGACATCGTGACGGTTCCCTTCGACAAAGTCATCGGCTTTAAGAAGAGAGTTTCGCCCGAATTGGTGAACCTGGTGCGCTCTCTCTCGTAAGTGGACAGGCCCATTCGAGTCTGCTAACTCTGTTTCTACCGAACAGAGGGAGACAGCTTATGATGCGTAGAAGATTCTTCGGGAGTTTAGTCGCGATCGCTGCCATGGCGTCACTCATGGGTGGCTGCACGAAAAAATCCGGCGAGACCGGCACCGATGGCGGAGCCTCCGCCGCGGGCGGAAGCGAGTTCCTGATTGGTGAGTATGGCTCCTTCACCGGTAGCGAAGCCACTTTCGGGCAGAGCACTTCGAAAGGCCTGAAGATGGCCATCGAAGAGAAAAACAAAGCCGGCGGAATCAAGGGCAAACAAATCAAACTGATTTCGCTCGACGATCAGGGGAAAGCGGAAGAAGCCGCGGCCGCCGTCACCCGCCTCATCACGCAAAACAAAGTTCAAGCCGTCATCGGCGAAGTCGCGAGCTCTCGTTCGCTGGCCGCGGCACCGATCGCGCAACAACACAAAGTTCCGATGATCAGTCCTTCATCGACGAATCCCAAAGTCACCGAGATCGGTGATTACGTTTTCCGCGTCTGCTTCATCGATCCGTTCCAAGGAACCGTGATGGCGAAGTTCGCCTCCGAAAACCTGAAGGCGAAGAAAGTCGCGATTCTTCGCGACGTGAAATCCGATTACAGCGTGGGACTTGCGGATTTCTTCTCGAAAAAATTCAAAGAGCTCGGCGGCGAGATCACGAACGATGTCAGCTACCAATCGGGCGAGATGGACTTCAAAGGACAACTCACGCAGATCAAGGGCGCGAAGCCCGACGCGATTTACGTTCCGGGTTACTACACCGAAGTGGGACTCATCGCTCGTCAGGCACGCTCGCTCGGCATCACCGTTCCGCTCATGGGTGGCGACGGATGGGATAGCTCGAAACTCTCCGAAATCGGCGGTCCCGCGATTAACGGAAGTTACTTCTCGAACCACTACACGACTGAGAGCACGGATCCCGTTGTCGTCGACTTCATCAAGCGCTTTAAAGAGCGCCACAACGAAACTCCCGACGGACTCGCGGCGCTCGGCTACGATGCGGGTAAAATTCTTTTCGAAGCGGCAGAACGCGCGACCGACCTCACGGGCCCCGCGATCCGCGAACAACTCGCAAAGACCAGAGACTTCGTGGGCGTGACCGGCAAAATTTCGATCGATGCCCAGCGCAACGCGAACAAGCCCGCCGTCGTCGTGAAAGTCGACGGAACAACGAACCGCTACGTGACGACGATCAGCCCCTGATTTTCGCCCTCAAAGCGGATTTCCGAGAGCCGGGTTTCATCGACCCGGCTTTTTTATTTTCAAGTCCTCTCATATAGTTGTACCGTTTGACGGTTGAGAAAGCATAAGATCTACTTTCACCACTGAGGGGCGTTAAGGCGATGGGGGCAGACCTACAAGAGTTCGTTCAGCACGTGATCAACGGGATCAGCCTCGGGAGCATCTACGCGTTGATCGCTCTCGGCTATACGATGGTGTACGGCATCCTTCAGCTCATCAATTTCGCGCACTCCGAAGTCTACATGGTGGGAGCCTTCGCTTCTTACTACGCGGCCCGTTTCTTCGATACGAAGCCCGGTTTCGCGACGCTCGTGATTCTACTTTTCATCTCGATGACGGTTTGTTCGATCCTCGGCGTTTTGATCGAGCGCTTAGCGTATCGCCCTCTAAGAAAAGCTCCGAAGCTGAACATCTTGATCACGGCCATCGGCGTGAGTCTTTTTCTTCAGTACTCCGCGCAGATTGTTTTCGGTGCCGATCCGAAAGTTTTTCCGACGGTCCTTGAGGACTCAACCCTCGTGAAATGGGGCGAAGTCGAACTGCGTAGCTTCGACGTCGCGATTCTCGGAGTGGGCTTGGTGTTCATGGTGGGGCTCCACTACTTGATTCACCACACGAAAATCGGGAAAGCGATGCGCGCGGTGAGCTCGAATTCGACGGCGGCTTCGCTCATGGGAATCGACATCAACCGCATCATCTCAACCACGTTCATCATCGGTTCGTCGCTCGCCGGTGTGGGCTCCGTCCTCGTCGGAATGAAGTACCCGAAGATCGATCCGCTCATGGGAATGTTGATCGGGCTCAAAGCCTTTGTCGCGGCGGTCTTGGGCGGAATCGGAAATATCTACGGCGCGGTTCTCGGCGGAATCCTGATGGGTCTCTCCGAGGAAATGGTCGTGGGTTATCTCTCGAGCACGTACCGTGATGCGTTTGCGTTCGGAATCTTGATCTTGATTCTCTTCTTCCGCCCCGCAGGCCTTCTCGGAAAAGCTTCGCAGGAGAAGGTTTGATGCCAAGTCCGTCGACGCCATCCAAAATGTTTCAGAAGAGCCTCGTGACTCCCGTCGCCGCGATGGCGGTCCTCGCGGGCCTGGGTTACGTCATCGACGTCACCGCCAACCAGTACGTTCAACTGATCTTCCTCTACATTTGCGTGAACACGATCTTAGCGTTGAGCTTGAATCTCGTGAACGGATTCACCGGCCAGTTCTCAATCGGTCATGCGGGATTCATGGCGGTCGGTGCTTACGTCTCCGCGTGGCTCAGCATGCACGCGCACCCGATGCTCTTGAGCGGCCAGCTTGAGTTTCTAAATTATATTTTATATGCGGCGGCCGGCGGGACCTTCGCGGCACTCGCGGGTTGGTTTGTCGGTCTCCCGTCGCTTCGCTTGCGGGGTGACTATCTCGCGATCGTGACATTGGGTTTCGGCGAGATTATCCGCGTGATCCTTTTAAATACGGAAGCCGTCGGTGGTGCCCGCGGGATGTTCGGCATTCCGAGCCCCGGTGATTTCATGACGAAGTTTTTGCTCGCGACGTTTTGGGTCATGATCACCTTCTTGACCCTCTGGCGCCTTGTCCACAGCGTGCACGGCCGGGCGTTCTTAAGCGTACGCGAAGATGAAATCGCCGCGCAGGCGATGGGCATCGATACGACGAAGGTCAAAGTCCGCGCGTTCGTCATCTCGAGTTTCTTCGCGGGTGTCGCGGGTTCGATCTTTGCGCACGCCGCTCAATACTTGAATCCATCGACCTTCACCTTCACGAAGAGCGTCGATGCCATCATCATGGTCGTTCTCGGCGGGCTCGGAAGTCTCACGGGTTCCGTCTTTGCCGCGATCATCGTGACGATCCTTCCTGAGTTCGTTCTCCGTCCCCTTCAAGAATATACGGGCGTCGATCTCCGCATGGTGATCTACTCGCTCGCGCTGATTCTGTTCATGATCGCACGTCCCGCCGGCATCTTCGGGACCCGCGAGCTCCCCGACCTCTTCAAGAGGAAGGCGCAATGACGAAATACAAAGACGCTCCCGAGATTTTGAACGCCAAGAATGTTTGCATGCAGTTCGGCGGCCTGCGCGCCGTTGATAACTTCAATATTTGTTTAAAGCAGGGCGAACTTGTCGGTCTCATTGGCCCCAACGGCGCGGGCAAGACCACGGCGTTTAACGTTCTTACCGGGGTCTACAAGCCGACATCAGGTGATGTCTTCCTTGCCGGCGAGGACACAAAGCCCATGAAGCCATTTGAGATCTCTCACTTGGGCATGAGCCGAACGTTCCAGAATATCCGCTTATTCCGCGATCTCAGCGTCATCGATAATATTCTGATCGCGGCCAAGCAGCATGCGGTCCACTCGATGCTGGATTCAGCGCTTCGTCTTCCTCGCCACTACACGGAAGAACTTCGTCTCCGGGATAAGGCGATGGAGCTACTGAAGATCTTCCATCTCGAGGGAAAAGCTCTCGATTCGAGCGGAAGCCTCCCCTACGGCGAACAACGAAAGCTTGAAATCGTGCGGGCTCTCGCGACCGATCCGAAAGTTCTTCTTCTCGATGAACCCGCGGCCGGAATGAACCATAAGGAAACCGAAGGTCTCATGGAGACGATCGCGAAAATCCGTCGCGACTTTAAACTCACGGTTCTCCTGATTGAACACGATATGAAACTCGTCATGGGCATCTGCGAGCGCATCTTGGTCCTCGATCACGGGGTCACGATCTCTCAAGGATCTCCTGATCACATCCGCAAGGACCCCAAGGTCATCGCGGCTTATCTCGGCGCCGACTTCGCGGCCGAACACGGAGGCGCACCGTGAGCATGATCGACGTCAAAGACCTTCACGTTCACTACGGCGGCATTCATGCTCTGAAGGGCGTGAGCTTTTCCGTCAACAAGGGCGAGATCGTCTCGATGGTGGGAGCGAATGGAGCGGGTAAAACGACCACCCTCCGCGCGATCTCAGGAATTCTCCAGTACAAAGGAACAGTTTCGTTCGACGGCGAAACTCTCGGCGGCACAGCTCCCCATCGCATCGTTCGCCGCGGAATCGCCCATTCTCCCGAAGGCCGCGGAGTGTTTCCGAACCTCACGGTCATGGAAAATCTTGAGATGGGTGCATTCATCCGAAGCGACCGCGCCGAAATCCAGAAAGATTTCGAACATTGCTTCGAGCTTTTCCCGCGTCTGAAAGAGCGTGTTCGCCAGCTCGCGGGGACCCTCTCCGGGGGCGAACAACAAATGCTCGCGATGTCGCGCGCTCTCATGTCTCGCCCGAAGCTTCTCATGCTCGACGAACCTTCATTGGGACTCGCACCGCTGATCGTCGCGCAAATTTTTGAGATCGTGAAAAAGGTCAATGCCGAGGGAATGACCATTCTTCTCGTTGAGCAAAACGCGCGCATGGCGCTCGAGATTTCTCACCGCGCATACGTCGTTGAAACCGGCAAGATCACATTGAGCGGCTCAGGCCGCGAACTTTTAAGTGACGCTCGCGTGATTGACTCGTATCTCGGCGGTCCCTGAGCCTCTCTTGGCCCCGGAAGCCAAATGCACCGGGCGCAGTTCGCACGGCTCCGGTGTCAAATCGATTATGTTTATGTAGCTTCTTAAAAGAGAGAGTCGCTTTCTCTCAGAAAAAACTTCCTTCTGACACTGTTGTTCCGGCCTCCATTTTGCTCTCTCTCCATTTCGCTCTCAGAAGTGAGCAACAACTTTTCTTAAGGAGGCACCATGCACCAGCTACTTTCGACAATCATCTTCGTCGCTCTTCTCGCGCTCTCGGGCTCGATGGCGGAAGCATCATCGCTCGCGGTGAATGATACCCTGAGTGATCAAGCTTCATCGCAAGCGGATCTCACTCGTCCCCGCCGACGCGCGAACTACGAAGTTCGCTGGAGAGACGTCAACACGGGTCAGGACATCAGCGGTTGGGTTCGCTCCAATCAGCCGATCTGCAACCACAACGACAACTGTTCGTGCGGCGGCGCGAACTATTGCGGCCCCCATCAAGTCGGCACGCAAGTTTACTACTGGGACCGCGGTTGTGGCGAAAACCCACGCGTGATCGTCTGCGAGCAACGATAATCGGGCTCGGACTCCCGCCTCCTCTGTTGACAGTCCCCACGGCACTCATGATCTGCTCAGAGGGCAATCGAGTGGAGACTCGCAAAGGAGGCATCAATGTCTAAAAAATTCTCAACTCTCTTCATGGCGGCATTTGTTGGTTTGACCGGTCTCGCGAACGCATCGGCAGAAATGTCGACACAAGAGGACCTCGCGCGTCCACGTCGCGGTGGCTTTCTCGTGAGCTGGCGCGATGCCTACACGGGCGAGAGCGTCAGCGGCTGGGTGAGATCGAATCGTCCTTCCTGCGATCACGGCGTCGCGTGCGCTTGTGGCGGCAGCAACTATTGCGGCACCTACCAAGCCGGCGGCCGCGCCTACGTTTGGGATCGCGGTTGCTATGCGCAGCCCCGCCTGATCATCTGCGAAGTTCGCTAAAAGGCACTTCACGAACAGGCAGTCTGGCCGCTAAGTCGATTAAACCGAAACTGGCGGCCATATATTGACAGACTCGCCGCTTCCTCATAGACCCGAGGCTCTCACAGAAAGAGTTCTCAGGGGTGCCCCTTGCAAAAGGCCAAAGTCTTATTGGTCGATGATCGCGCCGAAAATCTTCTCGCCATGGAAGCGATCCTCAGGGATTCGTCGTACGTTCTCGTCCAGATGACGTCAGGAATCGACGCCGTCGAATATCTGAAAACTCAAGAAGTCGCCCTGATCATCCTAGACGCCCAGATGCCGAATCAAGACGGCTTTGAAACCGCGATTCGTATCAAGCTTCTTCCGACCTCGGCCCAAACGCCGATTCTTTTTTTGACGGCACTGAATCGCGATCCCGGTTATATCGAGCGCGCGTTCGCTTCGGGAGCGGTCGACTTCATGACCAAACCGATCGACGATCTCATCTTCCGACTGAAGGTGAAGGCGTTTGTTGATCTTTACCGCGAGCGAAAGTACGCGGCTCACATGGCCGACTCCAAAGTCGCCGATGCCAAGCATGAGACGTTCGAAACCTTGCGAGCGCTCCAAGAGAGCGAGGCTCGGTTCCGCACCATCACGGATGCCATGCCTCAGATGGTTTGGTCGACTCAACCCGATGGTTACCACGACTTCTACAACAAGCGTTGGTACGAGTTCACGGGTGTGCCGGATGGAACAACCGATGGCGAAGGATGGAACGACTTGTTTCATCCCGAAGATCAAGCGGTCGCCTGGCAAAAATGGCGGCACAGTCTCGCGACGGGCGAACCCTACGAGATCGAATATCGCCTCAAACATCACTCAGGCCATTATCGTTGGACGCTCGGCCGCGCTCTTCCCGTAAAGAACGAAAAAGGCGAGATCGTTCGCTGGATGGGGACGTGCACCGAGATCCAGGATCAAAAAGATGCAGAAGCGACTCTGAAACGCACGGGCGCCGAACTCGAAGCTCTCGTTCGTGAGAGAACGGCAGAACTCACGAGACAGCAAACATTCTTAAACGCCGTTCTCGAGAACACCGAAGCCGGAATCGTCGCCTGTGATGCCGAAGGAAAACTGACGCTCTTCAACCGCGCGACTCGGGATTTCCACGGGCTGCCGGCGGAAGGGATTTTTCCCACGGAATGGTCGGACCATTACAGCCTTTTCCGTGGAGATGCGCGAACCCCGCTCCCCACCGACGAGATTCCGCTGTTCCGCGCCCTTCGCGGCGAAGTCGTCGAAAATGCCGAGATGGTCATAGCTCCTCGAAATGGGAAGACCCGGTTCTTGCGTGCGAGTGGCCGCGCGATTTTTGACGGTGAAGGAAATAAGATCGGCGCCGTCGTCGTCATGCACGACATCAGCGATATCAAAGAAGCCGAGGACAAGCTCGTCCACGCGAACAAAGAGCTCGAGGCCTTCAGTTACTCGGTCTCTCACGATTTGCGAACGCCGCTGAGAAGTATCGAAGGTTTCAGCCAAGCCGTCGTCGAGGACGAGGCCGATCGACTTTCCGAGCGCGGCAAGAAAGATCTGACCCGGGTGATCGAAGCCGGCCAACGCATGGGGCGTCTCATCGATGACCTCCTCAATCTCTCGCGCCTGTCGCGGAAGGAGATGAACACCCGGCCCGTTGATCTCACATCTTTGTCGCGTCAGGTTCTCGAAAAAATTAAAGCGGACCATCCCGAAAGAAATGTTGAATTCGAAATTAACGAAGTTCCGAAAGTCGTCGGCGACGAGGGCCTCCTCGAAGTTGCTCTGAACAACCTATTCGAGAATGCCTGGAAGTTTACCTCGAAGACCGAGAAGCCGCGGATTGAACTCAAATACGAGTCGGTCGATGGGCGCGGAGTTTTTTCGATTTGCGATAAC
>SXSP01000392.1 GCA_005792225.1 Bdellovibrionales bacterium
CGACTATCTGACATTCACGCGCCGCTAAACAGACGGCGTGTATGATCGCCCGTACCCGACCAAAGTCGCGACCGAAGAGTTCATTCTTCGGTCTCGACTATTTTTGCTTATCGACGTTTCAAGGGTCGGATACTATGAGCTAAATGCCTATACCAGCACGACCAGCAACACTCCGAAATTGGGCTTTTCTCGCGCTTATTTCTCTCGCCGGTGCGAAAGCTTCGGCCAACGTCACGGGAAGCGACGCTCAGAACTTCAACCCCACAACGAGCGGACTCGACTTCGTCACGGTCCAATCTTCGGAAACTCTCGAGCCCGGAAGTTTTAACCTCGGATTGTTCGCCAACTACGCGAAGAACACGTTTCCCTACTACGAACCCGCCGGCGCGACTTCAAGAAGAAGCGAGCGGAATAACTCCCTCCTCGGCGGAGACCTGAATCTCGGATTTGGCCTCGCCGACAATTGGGATGCGGGCGTGAGTTTCCCGTTCATCCTCAGTCAAGAAATCAGCGACACCTCGAACATCGGTCATTACTCAAGCACGGGCAATACCGAGATTCGCGTGAATACGAAGTACCGTCTCTTCGGCCAAGAGGATCATGGTCTCGCGCTGATCGCTTCCGGAAACTTCAACCGAATCTCAAACAACCCGTATTTAGGTGAAGGCGGCGGCCCCATCTTCAACCTGGAAATCGCGGGCGACGTGACGATCTCGCAATTTGCCATGGGCCTGAACTTGGGTTACCGCTGGCGCAATCCCGGAAAGCCGATTGTTGATTCTGGCATTGAACCGCTTCCGAACCAGTTTCTCGCGTCGGGCGCGGTGAGCTACTTGCTCGAGTCGGTCGACACGAAGTTGATCTTCGAAGTTCTCGCGGCCATTCCCGAACAATCGAAGTTAAAGGGCGCCACCGACCGGGAGTACTCGGTCATGGAAGCGGGCTTCGGTATCAAGCACGATTTCAACTCGAACGTCGCGTTTCACTTGGGCGGAGGAACCGCGATTTCAAAAGGCGTGTCTTCTCCCGACTTCCGCGTTTATTCGGGATTGAACATTTCCTTTGGACTCTTCAGCGATAAAAAATCCGTGCAGCATGATCCTTACGGCGACAGTCAGCGGGCGCTCCGCTTGCGCCGCCGCCGCGCGCGCCTGGCTCAGTACGAAGCCCAAACGAGAGTGGCTCCGACACCGGCACCGACGCCGGCGCCGACTCCACACAGATCATCACCGAACGGAGCCGCGACACCGGTCCCGCGGCCGACCGCGACTCCCGAGCCGCCGAAACCCGTCGTGAAAGTTCCTGAGGTCACGGAAGAGCCGAAGCCTTCGATTTCGACCGAGACGGTTCGCGACGTAAAGGTCTTCAACCGCGGAAACTACAACCACATCGTGTTGAACAGCATCGAGTTCGTATCGGGCACTTACGAACTCACCCCGGAGTCGTTCCGCTATCTCACGAAGGAATTGATTCCGTCCATTCGCGAACTCAACAGCCGCCGCGCGATCGGCACCATCGTCGTTGAAGGCCACACCGATTCTGTCGGCGGCGCTCGCGAGAACATGGACTTGAGTCGAGGTCGAGCGATCGTGGTCGCCGACCTTCTCAGACGGAACCTCAACTTGAACATCTCGATCCAGGCCGTTGGTCTAGGCGAGTCGAACCCGATCGCGGATAACGGAAATTATCAGGGCCGCGCCCTCAATCGACGGGTCGAGTTCAAGCTCCTTTACCAGCGCTCGTCGCGATGAAGGACCAAAACTAGACTTACCCGACGACATCCCTTTTAAGCAAATCGCCGCAAACTCCGATAGTTGAGATGAGGAGTTGCGGCTTGGAAAATTTTGGCAAATTCAAGCTCTTAGAAAAAATCGGTGAAGGAGGGATGGCTGAAATCTTTTTGGCCAGTCCGTCCGATGCGCAGATTTCTAAGCTCGTCGCGCTCAAGCGTATTCTTCCCGAGTACTCGGATGATCCGTACTTCCAAGACATGTTCCGTCGCGAGGGACAAATCGCCCTCCGCTTCCGTCATCCGTCGATCGTCGCCGTTCACGAAATGGGCATGATCAACAACGCCCTCTACATGACAATGGAGTTTTTCCCCGGAAAAACTCTCGCGCAATTGATTCGCGTCGTCCGCAACAAGGCCGACGTTCTCTCGCTTCCCGACAAAGTTTTCTTGATCAAGTGCGTGGCCGACGGACTTCAATACATCCACGATTTCACGGATCACGGTGAGGCCACCGAAATCATCCACCGCGACATCAGCCCACAGAACATCATGGTGGGCTTTGATGGCGCAACGAAGCTGATCGACTTCGGCGTCGCAAAGATTAACTCCAAAGAAGAAGCCACGAACTCGACGGACTTAAAAGGCAAGATCGCCTACATGAGCCCGGAGCAAGTGCGCGGCGAAAAGCTCACGAAGCAAACCGACATCTTTTCGCTCGGCATCGTTCTCTGGGAAGTTCTCGCATCGAAAAAGCTCTTTACGGGAACATCGGCCGAAGAAGTCTCGCGCAAGGTGGCCGCGTGCGAGATTCCGGATCTCGCGACGATCCTCCCCGACCTTCCCGCTGATCTCAGAAGAATTTCTCGCAAGGCTCTTTCGAAAGACATCCTTGAGCGCTACAACAGCGCGGGCGAGATGGCGCATGATCTTGACGACATCCTCCGCGCCTACAGCGGAAGCGGTCACCAGAAGCGAGTCGCGAAAGCATTGCAGACTCTCTTCCCCGACGACATCATTCGACTTCGCAATCAGCTTAAGAAACACGAAGCAACGAGCAACGGAACAAATCAGGACACGCAAACAATCGAGCTCCCCCTCCCCGAAGAGGAGAAGCCGCAGAAGAGCCGCGCCTCTCACGTGAGCCAGCCTCCGGTCCGCACTCCTCCTCCGCCACCTCGCTCGCAATCCGTGGCTCGTTCACAGAACCCACCGAGATCACCGACGGCGAACCGCATGGTCGTCGGAGTGATTTTCGTTTGCGCTTGCATCGCTGCGGTCGTCATCGGCGCGTTCCTCCCCGATTTCGCAAAAAAGGACACGCGCGAAGCGTCCCCCTCGACGATCGCGATGAGCACTCCGATACCGACATCCGTGCCGACCTCAGTGCCGACATCCGTGTCAACGCCCGCGGCGACGCCGCAACGCCCGACCGCGACGGCATTCCCGCACGTCCAGGCTCCAACTCCGACCCCACGGCTCGTCGTGCGTGAACCTGCTCCGCGAGCGACCGCCGTGAAACCCGTGGAACGTCCCGCGACCACGCGGGCTGAGCCCGCACCGAAGAGAAAACCGAAGACCGAAAGAAAAGTCGCGGCCC
>SXSP01000393.1 GCA_005792225.1 Bdellovibrionales bacterium
GATTGATCCTTGCGCCATCGAATCCGCTGAATGCGGAACTCTACTTCGAGATCCACGGGGTGCCTCGTATTGTCGCGTTGCCGACGGCTTCCGGGCACATCAGATTCTTTGCCCGGAAAGCTGCGGGTCAATTCGGGAACTTTGACCTCTATTCAGAACTCAACGAATTTTTCAGTGCCCACCAGGATCTCGGATCGAGCCGCCATCAAGTTCGGGCCGGCGGCAGGTGGGCACACTCGTGGGGGGCTTGGTCGACTTCCGTCTTCATCTACAAACCTTGGACGATCGAGGAAGGGCAGGTCCTGGCTCGTGATCTCGAGGCCCTCTTCGTTCTCGGAGGGCAGCTTTGATACCGCTGGCTGGGGCGTTTCCCACTTGGGAGGCGATCTTGTGCGCGATCGCTTTGATCGCAGCATTTGGCGGCCTCATTTTCGCCGGGGACGATCTTTGGATTGATCTCTACGCATTGGTTCATCGTCTTAAGCCTCGGGAACTCACGAATCTCGATCTCGATCGTATGAACTCACGTACGGAGCGGCGAATCGCGATCATGATCGCGAACTGGCACGAAGACGAAGTGCTCGCGAGAATGATCACCGGGAACATCAATCAATTGAAGTACGGAAATTACGTCTTCTTCCTTGGGGTTTATCCAAACGATCTCGAGACCACTCGGGTCGCCAAAGATCTTGAAGCAAAATTCCCGCAGCGCGTACGGGTCATCACCAATGTAAAGGCTGGACCGACGACAAAGGGTCAGATGCTCAACGAGATCGTTCGCGGCATTTTTCACCACGAGTTAGTTTCAAAGTCGAAATTCGACATTTTCATGATGCAAGATTCCGAAGATGTTTTGCATCCGTATTCGCTGGCGCTCATCAACGACTCCTTTGCGAACGGGGAGGGGGCCGACTTGATTCAGTTTCCGGTGTTCTCCTTCTTGGTTCCTGGCAAGAAGCTCGTCGGAGGAACATACGTTGATGAGTTCGCCGAGATCCATACGAAGGATCTCCTCGTGCGCGAGAGAATGGGCGCAGCGATTCCGAGCGCCGGCACCGGAACGGCGCTCTCGCGGAGACTCGTGCTGATGAATCTCAGCGAACAAGCCGGCAACCTCCTTCGAGAAAACACCCTGACCGAAGATTACGATCTCGGCATCGGGGCGAAGCTCCGCGGTTTGAAAACGAAATTTAACTGCTCCTTCTTGAGAGGGCCCGCGGGCGAGAAAGATTTCGTGGCCACGCGTGAGTTTTTTCCTGATCGATTGAAGTCCGCCGTTCGGCAAAAGACACGGTGGACTTTGGGAATCGCCTTTCAGGGCTCAAGAAATTTCGGCTGGCGGGGCGAATGGGTCGATCGCTACTTCATGATGCGCGATCGGCGGGGTCCCGTGAATGCGCTCCTTCTCACTTTCGGCTTCATCACCGTTGTTTCATTTTCTGTTTACGGTGTCTCGGATTTGGAAATCCCAAATCTTCTGACGTCAGAAATCTTCGTTGTTCCCGCAGGCCTGAATTTTGTCGCGATGGTTTTGAGGCTGTGGCAGCGCGCCCGAGCGGTCGCACGGGTTTACGGTCGGGGAGGGGGAGCCGTTCCGATTCGTTTTCCCGTCTCGAACTTGATCAACACTTTGGCGGCCTATCAGGCCATGGTCGTTCACGGAAAATCGGTTCTCACCGGAATCGCGCCCAAGTGGGAGAAAACCAAACACGTCATGCCCGAGGGCTTCGGTCGAAACCACGGTGCGCCTCAAATCGAGGCCGAAGGAGCCGGATGAGAATTTTCCTTCTGTTCTTCATTTTTGTAGTCAGCACCAAGGCCTCGGCCGCGGACAAATGCGTGAATGTCTACTACGACAAAACGACGGACACATCCTATTGGATGGGGCGTACGTACGCGATCATGGTCCAAAACCTGTTGGGCCACTTTCCTGAATTTCAGCAGTACGTCATCCCCATCGAGGATTATGAAAAAGGCGACATTGAAAAATGTCAGTCGACGATCTACATCGGAAGCTACTTCGATAACAAAATTCCGGAGTCCTTCCTGAACGACTTTCGAGAGACGCGCCAGCGAGTCGCGTGGATCGGTTATAATATCTGGAAATTTCGCCAGGCGGAACTTGCCCAGATCTTCGGTCACGAATATGCCGGACTGACCGTTCTGAATCGGGATCGGCTCAACGAAAAGGGAGAGCCGACGTTCTTTAAAAATATCTTGTACAAGGGAGAAACTTTCTTCAAATACGGAAAGTTTACGAGAGCGAATCCATCGCAGTTTCTCGCGCCCTTCGAGATGACCGTACTCAAGAAGAAAGAAGGAGCGAGTGCGAAGGTCATCGCCGTCGCCGAGCACAATGGCACCGGCGAGCGGTTACCGTACATCATCGAGAACCAAAATAAGTTCTATGTCGCCGATGTCCCATTGAGTTTCATGCACGAGGCCGATCGATACCTCGTTTTCGCCGACGTGCTCTTTGATATCTTAGACGCCAAGCCCAGACACAATGCTAAACACGCGTTCATTCGGGTCGAAGATGTGCATCCGCTCGTGGGGCTCCCCTATCTGTACAGTGTGACCAACGCACTCAAGGGCGAACGCGTTCCGTTTGCGATTTCGCTTATTCCGATTTTCTTTGACCCGTTAGAAGAATTCACGCGCGGGGAGGAGCAAGAGTTCGTCACGATGACCCAGGTTCCGGAGTTCATGCAGTTCGTACGCGAAATGACGGCAAGCCGCGCCTCCTGGATTTGGCACGGAGTCACCCATCAACTCGGTCGAAAACGCAATCCGCACACGGGCGTCTCCGGCGACGACTTCGAGTTTTGGGATGCCGTTAAGGGCACCGCTGCGGCCGAAGATGGAGTGAGCTTCGTCTTAAATCGTCTCGACGACGGATTTTATGATCTCAAGAAAGCCGGCGTTTATCCGCGCTTCTGGCTCACGCCTCACTACCAGGCTTCACCCCTTGATTACACCATCTTCGGCCGAGTGTTTCCTTGGAACGTCGGTCGGGTCATCTACTTCAACCATCGGGTGAAGACTCCGCTCAAACCCGTCGACCCCCGAGAGCTCTGGTACAGCCAAGAAAATGGCGGTGCCGAAGCGGAAATACGGCGCGAAATTTATTTCCGCGATCTCGAGGTCCAACTCGAGAGTGATCGGTGGAGCGGGCAGATGTTTCCGTACGAAATCTACGGTGATGTTCATGGGCAAAAATTGATTCCCGAAAATCTAGGCAACTCTCAGCCCACCGAAAATGAACACGTCGTTCAACCTCGCTCGGTGGAAGAGATGGTCGCCGACGCCAAACGCAACCGCGTTCTGCGGGATGTTTGGGCATCGTTCTTTTATCATGCTCAACTTCTGAACACCGACGCTGACGGGGGA
>SXSP01000394.1 GCA_005792225.1 Bdellovibrionales bacterium
ATCGTCCAGAGTCACCTGAAGTGTGAGCTTCTGCTCCTCAAGACGCGAGATTAAATTCACTTTCTGAATCGCGACGGCCACCTGACGTAAAAGCGTCATCAAGTCGGCGCTAGGCTCGGCTCCGCGCGTGCCTTCGTATTCGAGCACACCGAGGAGCGAGCGATCCGCAGCTTCGATGACAACCCTTGAATATTGAACCGCTCTGGAATCGAAGAGCTCGTGGGTGTTCGTGAAAGTTAAAGTGGCGTCGGAAGTATCGATCTCGCCTACCCTGTTCACGAACCGAACCGTCAGATTTCGTGTCGCGAGAAGAGTTTGTGCCGCCTCCAATAAAATACCAGCGATGGCCGAATAGGAACTCGCCACGCTCAATTCGCGGCCCGACTCATTTAGAATCTGCAGCACGAGGTTGTTGCGTTTCTCGGCGAGTCCGTTGATGAGTTCCGTCATCAATGAGTTCGCGATCGTGCCCAAGAGATCTGTGTAACGCTCGATCTTTTCGCTACTCGTCGGAGCGTGCTGCCGTACGATTTGCCAGAGTTCGTGCGCAGGAACATTTAAAGTTTTGGCAAGTCGATCCGTCTCCACGGGATCTGCGAAGTGATCGAAAACCCATCCGAACACGAAGACGCCTTCAATTTTTCCGAGCACCTCGGCCGGCAGAGCCCGCAACGCAAGGCAGTTGGCGCCTACGCCGGAGAGTGTCTTTCGTTCTCTAAGGACAAATTCCGCAAGCGCTTTATCACCGAGGGTGGCACAGCCACGATCACCCCACGCGCCGCAGGATTCGAGAGTGATTCCGAAGGGAGTGGAGACGTGGGGACCACTGACTCGCTTCAGATTAAGGTCGTAAAGGCTGATACTCAGACCCGTCGATTGCGAGAACTGAAGGAGAGGTTCATCCCAGTTCTCCCGGGAAAGGAGGTCGCTCTCGTTCGTCGAGCGACCAAGCATCGTTTCTGGGATATCTTCGTTCGCCTGACTTCGCACCTGGCGGCTTCCCTTTAAGAGTGATGCCCCTTGCCTTCTGGCATAAGGCTAGGCGAGGCCGGCATAGCATCGCCATTGAATGCGTATCCTTCAATAATCGGACTTCTTCGCGATGGAGAGCGGGCCAGAATTCCGTAATAGCTCGAGAACGGGAGTTGCGGAACCTCCTCGAAATCCGCCGCTTCGCCTCGCTCCTCATCCAGGAGTATGATGCCGCCCTTGCCAATTTGAAACTCTCGCGTTTCGCGAATCGGGTTGCTCCCCCGTGATTTCGGAACCGTGATCGCACGACGCAAGTGGGTCGAAATTTCAACGTAGTTGAGAAGGATGATGTTGTCGACGACGGTCGATGCCTTCAGCTCTTGACTGATCTGAGAAACACCGAGCAGTTCGGGAGTTTCGAAATTCATGTAAGCGGTGACGAGCCTATTTTTAAAGTACGTCGCCAATGCATAAATAAAATCTCTTGATTCTGCGGAGTCGGCCGCCTCGTACGCCGCCAGAGAGTCGATCACGACGAGATCGATTTTGTTCGCCTCGATCAGTTTGACGATGTCGGCATAGTGCACGTCCAGTTCGAGCTCCAAGGGAGAATCGTAATGAATGATGATATCGCCGTTCTCGGTGAGCTTCGTAAGCTCAAAACCGAGGCCGTCGCCATTACGCTTGAGTTGCTCCGTATGCTCGTCGAGCGTCACCAAGAGGCCTTTTAAGCCTTTCTTGGCACCTTCGACGAGGAACTGAACTCCGGCGACCGTCTTTCCTGTTCCGGAAATTCCAACCACCAGGGTGATGGATCCTTCGATAATTCCGCCACCTAACATTTTGTCGAGAGGGGTGCTTCCAGACAAGAGGCGCTTGGTGGACGTCGGCTGATCGGTGATCGCACGCGGTCGTGCCTGCGGGCGCTTGAAAACCTGCACTCCGCTGTTTGCGACCAAACGCATGGTGTGTCGTCCCGAGATGAATTCTTGCCCGCGAGATTTCATCACCTCGATCGAACGAGAAACGCCCCGGCGATAAGGTTTTTGCGCCAAGGCGATGACGGTGTCGCAAACGTACTGTTCGTGAGGAAACTCGACCGGAGCGTTAGTGTTGCCGCTCACCTCGCGAGTCAGCATCGCCGTAACACCCGAACGCTGGAGTCCCTCAACGAGTAAATGAAGACTGTCGCGGAAAGGTCGACCGTTGAAGAGCTCGCCAAAGAGCTTGAGTGGCGTCAGGCCATCAATCACGAATCGCTTCGCGCCCAAGCGCTTAATCTCAGTCGCGAGAACACCGTCGTGCGAACTCAACTCTTGTAAGATCACGAGCGGACTCGTGTAGATGATCTTTACTTTTCCGCTTTCCTCGAGCTTCTTGAAGTCGAACCCGAAACCTGCTGCATCTCTAAGAAGTTTAGCGGGCGAGAGTTCGAAGCTCACGATCAAGCCCGGTTCATCATGATCAACGGCGCCACGATAAATGAATTCCATCGCCAGCGTCGTTTTTCCTGAACCGGGAGCGCCCTCCACGAGAACAATGTTGCCTGATCGCAATCCGCCCATCAGGACTTCATCGAGTCCCTCCACTCCGGTCGGAACGATCGCGCCTTCTGCGAGGTTTGCTGGAGTTTCGCGCTCAGAACGGGTCAAATTATTGGTAGCCACGAACAGTCTCCTGATTTGAGCGGCGTTAATCCCGCTCGCGCAGCTTGCTCCCTGAGCCCTAAATGCACAATCTCGGAGTCACATGTTGTTGAAAACGAGAACTTTCAGGAAAAACTAATAGCCAAATAGCACTAAAGCCATCGTTCAATGGCCGCCCGATACAACTCCGCCATCTCGGGATTTCCCCCCGACTCGCCTTCTCGGTGATACCAGCTGAGCGCACCCTGTACGCGATTCGTTTCACCCAATTCTGTGCATCCAAAATTCATCGGGCGAAAACGCGCGTATAATTTGCGATTCACCCAAGAAAGAGGCGTCGGTAAAATCGCAACCGCCAGGAGAACCGAGATGACAGTATTGTTGTCGTCGACATCATCCATGCATCTGCGCACGAGGCGTCGACGGTTTTCATCCCACCTCGGCAGCAGTATTTGCGTGAGAGTACCGACGAGATCGAAAAGATCATGAATGAGGAGCAGCGGATAAAACCATCCGAGACAGCCCGCGCGTATGAAAAGCCCGAAGGTAAAGAACATGGGATCCGGAATCTTCCAACCCACCTCGCCCCAATTTCTTTTGGTGTTTTGCGCAAACCCCCCGCGCCTCATCACTGCCTTGAAAAGCCGCCACAACCGTCCGCGGTCTCCCGTCGCTGCGCACGCGGCAACGACACCCATCAATTGATCGCGTGAAGTCGTCGACGGATCTGCGTACCACTTTGAAGGATCCGGATGCCGCACGTAGATCCCGGGCTTGATCTCCAACAGATCGAAAATCTGCTGAGTCCGAAGGCTCCGCGATTTCGGCTGAGTGATGTTGAGGACCTGCTCATTCAACCAAACACCAAACGCGTACAGTCCCTCGCGGTGGCAGGTATCACCGCCATCGCCGTTTGCTTGCGTGATGAGACCGAAGGCGTCGATGTGCATCGCTCGGCATTCTAGCGGGAAGCAGCTTTCGTTTAAAACGAAAAACGCCGGGCCCGCGAAGAGCCCGGCGACGCGACGGCTTATTGCCAGCGGTTGATCTCATCGACCATGCGATTGATGGATTCGACGAAACTTCTGGTTGTTTGTTGGCCGTCACAGCGAGTTTCGCCGTACTTTTGCTCAAAGGCGCGGGCTTCTTGGGCGAGGTCGCTCGCATTTCGAGCGGGGATTCCACGCATTGCATCGCTCATCGCCTTTTCATAGCGGGTCTGCGTGCGGGACTTCAGGTCGTCCATGGCGACCTTGCGCTCGGCGCAATTGACCGAACCTGGGCTCGGGGCGGCCCCCGATTTTGTCAGTTTGTAGTTGAGGGGGATGTTGAAGTTGCTGATGGCGAGGACGCCGTCTTTGAGTTGAATATCTTCTTCAGGAAGCTCGGTAACACCATTGCCGAGAGCGAACTGGTACTCGACGCGATAAACGCCATTGGCTTTCGCTTCGATGTAGCGGAAAGATCCCTTCTTTTCTTTTTCAGATGCTACGGTGTAGCACGAGCGATCCGAGTACTCGGTCGTGAGGCGGGAAACTTCGCGGCCCTTGATTTTCATTTTAATGATCGCCGAACCATCGACGAAGCGGCCATTTAAGAAGATGGTTTCCTGCACGCAGGACGAAGTCCAATCACCGTCGAGAGACGGGCCGGAGACGGCATCTGCTTTTGTCGGTCCAGAGGGAACGCCTCCGCCAGGAGCTCCGCCGACACCTTCGACTTTCGCGAAGCAAGCCGCCATCGTGAGTGCCAAAGCCGACAACGAGAGAAGTTTCGTGAACGTCTTCATTTTTCCTCCTTCTAGGAAATGTTTTAACTCAAACAAAAAATGTTGATCAGTGGTGGTTTGAGTTTTACGGGAGGTCGCGGAGTTCCACAATGGCGGCTGCGGTTTGCTAGAAATTAAATACGAACAAAACGTGCGTTAACGCTCTCACTTCATCACGAGTGCGAGGCAGGAATCTTCGAGAATTTTCGAGAGCGAGAGATCGCTCGGTTTCTGAATTTCGGTACACGTACTCAAAAGATAACCAACGAGAGAGTTATGTATCGTCTTCGCCATTGCGGTCACGTCGACGGGTTTGAATGAACCCTCGTCGACACCGGATAAGAGAATGTCGGCGATTCGTTTTTGCGCGATTTCCTTGATCTGCGAGTTCATCACGCGGTACCGCTCATCGATCGCGGCGAAGTAATGAAGCATGAGGTAAAGTTTGTTGATCTCGGGCCTTTCAAAAAAAATCGTGATCGAAACTCGGAGGTATTGCCGAAGCTTCTGCTCCGGAGTGCCGACCTGAGTGAGCGACTTCTCTGTGAGTTCGCGCGAACGCGCGAGCCAGTGCTCAAGTACCGTCGGAAAAATTTTGTCGCGAGCTTTTAAGTACTTCACGACAGACGCTTGGCTCATCTGACAATGTTCAGCGATGGCCTGAAATGTTGCTCCCCGTTCACCGAAGTGAGTCAGGCAATACGTTGCGCTTTCGATGATGCGGAGACGTTGGGCTTCGCCCTTCTTTCCCATAGCCATGAAATAAGTATATATTTACTTTTTTGACTCCGCTAGGTCTCAAGACCTCGAAATAACACGGGAATCGTGTTTCATTCCGAGAAAAAGTAAACATTCACTCACTTATTTATGGCGCAGCGCGCCGAGTGCCTGTACAACCCTCGCTATGGAATTCACTGATGCCAACGACTTTTCGGAACTGATCGGAATCCTCAAGCGCGCGGGCCGCCGTGAGGTTTCCTACGATAGGCTCGCCAAACGACTCGGGATGAATTCGCCGCGCGTTCTTGCCATGGTCTTTAAACGTCAACGTGCTCCGAGCACGGGGCTCGTGAAGAGCGTTTGTGATTACTTGAAAGTCACGGCGAAAGAGCGCGAGTTCATTTACTGGCTCGCGGAGAAATCTCGCCGTGAACTGAAAGGCACACCGCTCGCTTCTCTTGATGAAAAGATCGATCGCTTTCGCGCGGTGCGGTCGATGACCGTTCAACCTTCAACGGAGATCGCGGGTGTGAAAATCGAGATCTCTCCGGCGGCACCCGAGACGGTTAGAAAAAAGATTTTGGAAGTCTTGCGCGAGATCGCGTTCGAAGCTCAACCGATTCAACCGAGTTCGCCTGAAGGAAAAGCAGCCGAATAAGGCCGACTCGAATTCAGTCGCGGTGGTTTTCCAAAATGAAAACGCCGGGTACGCCCCGGCGTTTTTCTTCGGCCACTTACGTTTCTAATCAATTAATGTTTAGGGTGGTCCTCTCTCGTCGAGAGAGTGAAGTTCTAGCAACGGGTAGCTCTGGCCATTTATCAGCACACGTCCTCCGTTAATGGTTGTCCGCCACGAGTTTCGAACCTCTTACCGCCAGCCCGCCTGATCTGGTTCTTTGCCAGGGGCGTGGTTTCCGGCGCCGGACTTCACACTGATCGGAGGAAGCACCCAAAACATTAGACCTTGGTCCAGCAAACTTCACCTTTCCCGATTCGAGACGGGGGCAATCCATTCTGTAGTGACGATGCCGTTTCAATAAGAGGCGTTTCATTTGAATTCCATAGTCGGGCTCTCCCTCTTTGTTACACTGAGACGGGGGAAAAACATGAAGTTTAAGACCAAGGTACTGACGTCTTATTTAGCCCTCGGTGCGGTGCTTGTGCTGGGTTTTCAAAACTGCTCGAACGCGAGCTCGTTTTCGAACCTCGCGTCGAACTCGTCATCCAGTGGTGAACCCAAAGCTCCGGCGTCTTCAGGGAATGGAGACTCATACGACGGAAAACCCGACATCTACCGTTTTTATGATCCCGCAAATGTTTGCGCGGAAACTGCACAAGGAAAGCCGCTTCCGAATCAGCAGATCCATCTTTTCAAATCGAAAGCCGCCCAACTGGTTCGTCACGAATGTAAAGACGTCGAACCGATGCGACTCGGCATGAGCGTGACCGAAAATGACGATGGAACAGTTCAATACTCAGGTCAACGTTACAACCCGCACGTGCCGGCTACATTCGAAGTCATGAGTGCGCAATGTCCGGCGGGGCTATCCCCACGCGCGAACGCCAGCCGCCAAAATCTCTTTGATGCGCCTCTCGACCTCTCCGACATCACTCACTGGGGATCTGTCGGTAACGTCTCAATCGTTCCGCATGGCTCAATCGCGGGCCTTCCCGCCCACTTGGTCACCCGGCTGACGAGTGGCGAAGACGCTCCCCGCGCGGATCAGTACAGGAAACTTGAGCCCAATACGTCGTACGCACTTTCCTTCTTCGCAAGAATGGGAACTTCCACCAAAGTCATGATGATGATGTGGAGTGCCGATCCGGAAGAAATGGCCATCACTCTTCACGGGGATCTCATCACCGGAACCACGACTGCATCGAACTCACGTAATACAATTCGTTACCGCAACGTCTCGATGGTCAGCCGAGTGGCTCCCGGCGGCTTCTTCTTTACCGTTTACTTCACGACTCCCTCGCAGCTCGACGGGTCCGACATCGGCTTCGCGGCCGCCGACGAAGTCAAAGGCGCTTCGGTCTCGATTGCCGACGCTCAGCTTGAGACCGTGCGGAGCTTCTGCGAGTGATTGAGGGGAATCAAAGGCGTTTTTGTTCTCAACGAAAGTTGGGTGTGACAACCCGTGAAAGAGGAAACGAATTTTGTTTCCTCAAATGCTGAAAGTTTGGCTTCCAGTTCACTTCAACAGAAGTTCGCAGCGAACCATCGTCACGGGTACCGTCGGGAATGAAATTCCCCCGTGGCGGTAGAGGGTGCCTGTGACGACCTGATTTTCTTTCGACAGCAAATCGACGTTGAGACGTGCCGAATAATCAACCGATGCGCTCTTCAGCTCGAGGACGGCGGCTCCGCTGTTTTCTTCGCTTCGGAGAGTTGAGATGAATTCACTGTGAGCGTATCCCCATTTGGCCACGACGACCGGGTGAAAACCATCGGAGGTGGCCTCGATGACCACGCCGTTTGTTCCTAGACACTTCATCGAAAGAATGTAAGGAGAGGCGGCCTTTGCTTCAAAGGTGACGGCGGTCAGGATCATGAGAGTGAATGAGGAAATCGATTTCAACACGGGAACTCCTTCGTTCGGCTAAGAGGAACTTACCATTGGTCTGATCGGTGCAGCACTCAGTTAAAAAATTCTGTA
>SXSP01000395.1 GCA_005792225.1 Bdellovibrionales bacterium
CATCGTGCGTGGGATTCGTCTGGAATTTGAAAGACCTTCTTGGCGAGAGGGTGAGGACATACGGAATTCCTGACTCGGGCGATTCCGCCTATTCGAGACTTGCGGTCTTAGTTAGTCCCCTTGCGAATGGCAAGCTCGACTCGAAGATCGCGCCTTTGAAGAAAGCCAAAAATCCCGATATTCCGGCCGCTTGGATTCGGCAGGTAGCGACCGTTACGAGGTCGACGGACCGACAGGGTCATGTCCTTTCTGGTCAGCCACAGCAAATTGATGTTTGGGTCGCCCGCGAATGGAGCCAAACAGACGATGAATGGGCGGCCTCGGTCTTCAACCATGCGATCAGTTATTGATTCCGAAACGCCCCGTCCGTCCCTGTAGGAAGGTGAATTGCCTACCGATGATTGACCTAGTGCAGCAATCAGAGTAAGACCCCGGCCGATCAATCAAATCCATTTAGATCGGTGGGAGCCACATGGCTAAGTTCTTGGCGCTTGTCTGCGCGTCGGCGTTCGCGTTTGTTCTTCCCCTTATTTCCTATGCGGCCGAGAGAGTTGAATTCGGCTCACCGGTGAATGGGTCAATTCGGATTACCGGATCTGGCTTCACGAAGCGGACAACATCTTCGAGCGGGGCTCCGCTTGAGGTGGCGATCATTCAAAGTTACCGATCGATCGCGACGGTTCCTTTGAAATCGAACGGAACGTTTGAGTACCGCACGAAGCGCGGGGAACTCGAGGAAGGCGCCACTCTTTGGGTGGAAGTTCAGATGTACGTCAGTAGCTATGACAACTGGGTTTCTCCGAACTTTACCGTGCCCTCGCTGGGATCAGCACCCCGCGAAGTGGGTACGGATTGGAATCCTTCACCATTAGTAAGCTCTGAACTTCGTAACAATCGCCTTGTCGTTCGCGGATCGCAGTTCCGATCGAACGCGCGCTCATCCCTCACCGCGCGGATTCTTCTTTACGGCGAAGAAATTGGTCAGACTCCGATTTCGAGCTCGGGATCTTTTGGGTTCACGACAATCAACAACCGCGCCAAGGGCTACGATCAGGTGAAAATCGAAGTGAGGGATTATAAGGGTCTCTCGCAGGACTTTTCGATCTTCACGAAGATTCCCTACTGGTATGACAAAGAAGCTCGCGTTGAGTTTGGATCCTTTGAGAACGAGCAGCTGACCATCACGGGTCGCCATTTTGATTCGAATATCACTTCGCTCTTGAAACTAAACATCTATGTCGACGGATCGAAGATCGAGACGGTTCAAACAGGTCCCGATGGGCGCTTTTCCTACCGCACAACACGCGGGCTCGTTCAGCCCGGGCAGACTGTGAAGGTTGTTGCCCCCGAATATCTGGGTGAAGGACGCGATCTCGTCGCGACCCACGTGGTGCCACAGTCGTATAATCCCCTCGCGCGACTTGAGATCAGCGCGCTCGAAGAAGGCGTGATCACGGTTCGCGGGACCTCGATCACGCGGACGGATGGAGCTTCACTCAACGCTCAAATCATCGTCGTAAGTTCGGGTCAGCGTCGAACCCTGACGACGCTTCGACTTAACAATGACGGATCCTTTCATTATTCGGCTGGTCGCGGTCAGGTTCGCTGCGGCGATACCCTCACCGTCATCGTAGCAAACTACTTCGCCTTCGGGCGGGATCTCACAGCGTCGAAGGTCCTTCCGACGGCCGGCAACGGTTGCTGGAATGTCATGCCTGAGAGCCAAGTCAACAATTCCGCTCGTGAGAACGGCCGACTTGCATTTGAGAGACTCGCGGCGACTTACGGAGCGCGCGAAATCTATCGCCTTTCGTTCGTAGATGGTTTCTGGGCGGGATATCAGACGGGCAATAATGATTCAGCGATCTTCGAATCAGCGGTTTCATCGGCAAAAGAAGACGCTCGCACCAATGGAACGGCGGCCGGTCGAAACGCCGCCCGCGAGATGGCCGTTGAACAAGCCGCGCGCGAGGCACGTCAGCGCTTCATGCCTGTCGCGGAAGGCCGGCAGAGTCGACCTGATTTGAGCGTCAATTTTCCTCGGGTCAATTTCGATCATCTCACGACGACGACTGTTCCCGCCGACTTCGACGTCGAGGTCTTCTTAAGGGAACTTCAGAACCGTCACAGCTACGATCTCGAGAAATCTTGGGAGCGCGGCGGCCTTCGGGTCAAACTCGCGGAATTCGGTGCCGATTGGACGCTCACGCACGTTTACCGTCTTGGAAATCGTTCCGCATACCGAGTGAATCTGGCGTGGGCCAACGGAGAATGGGCGCTCGAGCAGTGGCTGAAGAACGCACTCGGAAATGACTTCGATCAGCGTCTTTACCGCGAGCTCGGCCCCAATCAGCGATCGCTTTTCGTTCGCGAATTCAAAGAAGCTTTTGCATCGATTCTCGCGTCGCGCGTGAATACGCTGAACCGCGTAGATCCAATTGTGGTGGGCTTTGCTGAACGATTCGGTCGCCAAGTTGGACAAAAAGTCGCTCATGCCCGTGGAACGAGAGCCGGCTACAAACTCGGGTTCGAATTGGCGGCGCGCTTGGCGGCAAGCCAAGCTTTCCCTGGAAATTACTCGGACGAGTTTTCTCTCGCAACCGCGCATTTGCATCACGCTCTTGCGACCGCGCGTACCGCTAGTGAGCGTGTGGTTGCAACGTACGGAAAGCGCGAACTCTTCACGCGAGACTTTTACGCGGGCTTCAAGGAGGCGTTCCTCTCGACTCGCCAAACTGGAGCGACTCACGCGCGCTACCGCGCTGGTGTTGAAGCCGGCAAAGCTGACGGAGAACGCAAGGGCAAAGCCCAAGGAGAGCTTTTCGCAAACGAACGTGCGGGGGCGCTCGCTCCCCAAGAGGTTGAGAAGCGATTCCTCAGCGCCGTCGACGGCGGTCTTTCGAATCCGGACCTCCAAGTGCGTTTGCCCGTGGAAACCTATTCGGGCGATCCTTCGGTTAGAACTTCGGTCGATCTCGCGGCGAGTTTTGCGCGTCTTCAGCCTCAACTGGACGGCGAACTGAGTGCGGTGCGCTTCGAGAACGGCGGCCTGGTCGTTGACGTTCGGGGCACGCTCTTATTGTCGTACATCTATAAGTCGGGCTATCCGGTTGAGTACAGAGTCAACGACGGTTATTTATCTCAAAACTACGGTCTCCAGGAACTTCGCTCGCGTCGATTAGGTCAAATCGACTCTCAATATTCCGAGTCGCTCTCAGGAGTTCATCGCGAAAACTACGATGTCGTTTACTCGCGGTCGTTTGAAACGGAAGCGACTCGTCTTTTCAATCGCATGATCACCGAGCGTTCCCGGCCAGCACACGATTTGGGCCGCCGGTTCGGTTCCGACGTCGGAGCTTCTCACCTCGAGGGAACGGGTCTCAACGACGGCTTCAATCAAGTGTATCGCGAGGCTTCGCGCAAGGGCTTCGATCAGGTTTTCGGCCGCGTCTATGAATCGACGTTCAGCCGTCGGGTGGATTACTTCCGCTCGAATGCGGTACTCGTCGTGAGAAATGTGTCTCTCGTGGATGGAAACGGCGACTTCATCTTCAACGCCGGAGAGACGATCGGTGTGCGTCTCGGCGAAGTCCTTAATCTCGGCATGGTAGAGGCGCGAGATGTGCCCTACTCTCTCGAGGGAGAAGGACTCACGCGCGCAACTTCACGGGAGCGCCTCGCAGTTCGCGGTCTCACAAAGCTGAAGGGTGTCGTCCTTCCGAGTCTCGCGAAGATCGATCAGAATGCGCGAGACGGAGTGAGCCTTGCCGCGACATTCAAAATCGAGAACGGGACTTATCCGTTGAACTACCGCCTCGGCTGGACGGCGATGCTCGCGCAGTACGGATCGAATTCCACGACCGACGAGAAGGTGGCGCAAATGCGTGAATCGATTTTGAACGTCCTCCGCAAGGATTGGATCGACTGGTGGATGAAGCGCTGGATTGGCTGGGGTGATGCGGACTCGATGCTCGGTCAGATGGTGACGTTCTATGAGGGACTTCCTCACGGCTCCGCCGGTCGCATCCGTCTGGCGGAGCTCTCTGAGGCCATCGCTGAAATCCCTCCGGCGCGTCCTCCTTGGGGACAAGGCGGAAACAAATCCGCGTTCGTGAGCTGGGCAAAGCGCCTCACGAATCCGTAAAACTTTCTTCCGCCGATTGAAAGGCGGAACGGAAGTCAGTAGGCTTGAGGGCATGAGATACATCATCGTTACGCTCGCACTTTTGGTTTCATCTTGTGCCCACAAGCAGACCCCCGACAACTTCAACTGCGGCTTCGCTCGCGGTGAAACCAAGGGTCGCGAAGAAGCCGTCAAAAAGTTGAGTTTCTCGACCGAGTGGCTTGAGCGCTGCCCCGCCGATATGCGTGACGAAACAAAGAAGGGTTACAAGGCTGGATACCTTCAAGGAATCGATGCGACGGACGGCGACAATCCCGAAAAAACGTACTTCTGCTCGAAGGCCGGCGCCGCCAAAGATTTGATCGTTTACGGTCGAACTGCTGAAGGTGCCCGCAAAAAATGGGGCATTGTTTGCCCCGACTCGCACAGCGATCGTGACTGCCGATCGCTCGTGTCGTGCAACAAACGTTACTAGGCCGAACCAGGTCAACTTTATAGGGTAAAATATCCAGGCCCAGGTCTGACAGATTCTGAAATTCACTCTGATTGGATCTAAATATATTGAGTTGGGTCTCTTCCGGGATTCGCTTGACGCGGAAGTGGGAAATCCTTCATAAGTTCCACTTTGGAACCATTTCTCCTTTTCCAAGAGGTCCCACAAATGAAGATGAACGGCGTTTTGTTGGTTGCAGGCGCGTGCGCGTTGGCCCTCCTCTCCGGCTGCTCGAAAGACGGTCAGAATCAGGTCCACCCCCAACGCCAGGCGAGCTTGCAGGTATCGGACTCATTCGCGGTGGCGAATGCGACAACCCTGAACACGGCCCCCTCCCCCACGGCGGCTGATTGGGCGACTTTAAACGCCAATCAGATCACTCTCCAGAAGTCGGCCCTCGGTAAAGCCTTCTTGCTGAGCCCGACGATGGTGATCTCGAAGAACAATCCGATCATCGATCACTTGGCTCCGAAAGTCGTTTCGTTCGAGCGGCACGGAAATCAGATTGCGCTCTTTGAGCTGAACGCCGACGCGGTTTACGACAATCTTCAATCCGACAAGTTGCTTGAGACTTTCACGGTTGCGAACGAAACCGATGAGGCACTCACCTTCCAATGGAACTACGGACTCTCGGCGGTTCCGGTCGTCGGCCTCTTCGACGGTGGCATGACGGATTTCCAGGTAACGAAGTTCGAGACGGAGTACACGCCGGTTCTTCCTTCGAGCCGAACTTTCGTTCGCAAGGCGCGCCTTGAAAACAATCGTCTCGAGATCGAACAAGTTTCGGAAGTCGTCGTCCAAAACATTCCGCTCGATCTTCAGTCGATCGCGATGTCGGTGATGGCGAACACGGGCCTCACGCAAAAATACAATGCGCTCACGGTGAAGCTGAACGTGAGCCTTCGCCCCTACGCTGCGAATCCGAATTTCAAGAAGCGTTTGAGCCCCTTCAACCAAGGGATCGGCGCATTTGAGAAGGCGATGGTCCGCGACGGCGACGGAAAAACAGATTACTACGCGACTTACTGGGACCTCAGCGACTCCTCGAAACCTCTCGTCTATGCCGCGACCAAGGGAACTCCCCAAGAGTACCTCGAGGCGATTAAAGAAGGCGTTCTCTACTGGAACCGCGTGGCCGGTCGCGAAATCATCCGTTTCGAGACGGATGCTGATCCGAACGCGACGCCTGAAGAGCGCAAGGTTCTCGTTCACTGGATTCCTTGGGACCGCGCCGGCTTCGCTCGCGCGAGCATGCAGGCGGATCCTCTCACGGGCGAGCTCATCCGCGCTGACGTTTACTTGACGAGCGCGTTCGCGACCAACTCGATGACTCGCATGCGTACTTATCTCGAGAACTTGCGCTCACCGAGCGCCAATGCGTTCGCGGTTCTCCCGAATTCGTTCGCGAAGGCGAGCGTCTGCCATTACGAGCGTCCTCTCGCTGAGCAAGCTCGCATTTTGCAGCTTTCCTCGGAAGATCCGGCGATGGTGAAGAAGTTCACGCTCGACATGCTTCGCGAAGTCACCGCCCACGAAGTCGGTCACACGCTCGGCATGCGCCACAACTTTGCGGGTTCGCTCCATTCAGAGTTCGACGATTTCGCTGGCCAAGAGCAGGCGGAACTTCGTTACCTC
>SXSP01000396.1 GCA_005792225.1 Bdellovibrionales bacterium
GCGCAGCACTTCCGGATTCTTGACGGCACTCCATCGCGCCCGCATCGTTCCTCCCGGATCGCTCCGTGATCGTCCGCGCTTTTCGAAGATCGAACAAGTGAAGTACAACCCCGAACCCAATGTTCGCCTCGGCCGCACTTCGGGAGTGGTCACCTGGATTTTCGGGGAAGCCACTCCCGTCAGCGCCGGAAAACTCAGTCCGGCTGCTTGGGTGGAGCAAGATGCGTTTCTCCTCCGCCGCATCCGTTTTCCGTCCGAAGCCGAAGTTACCGCCGATCGCTTCGCCAGCTACGCGAACAACTTAAAACTTCCGCGCGAACGCACGATCACTTGGGGAAACAACTCAGCTCTCATTCGAGTTCTCTCCGTTCGCCAAACGTCGCAACCACCCGCGCGCGAGCCCGGCACCAAGACGACGCACCTTCCGGATATCGCTCAAGTGAGGGAGTTCTACTCGAGGTTCAGATGAACCTTTCCGAGGGCACCACCGGCTCTAATCTAGATTTGTTTGGCGCGAGTCCCGACGCTTCCCAAGAATATTGGAAAGTCGCGGTGCCGGCCGGCATGCTTCAGGCGCTGACTTACAGTGTTCCGCTCTCGATTGCGCGCGACGAACGTTTTCGCCGCGGTCAGGGCGTCATCGTTCCGCTCGGAAAAAGAAAGCTGCAAGGCGTTCTTCTCGATCGCACGGAGCGAGACGAAAAAATTAAAACGAAAGACATTATCGCGATCGACGAAGATCGCCCCTGTCTTCCCGAACCCTTCGTGCAGTGGCTCGAGTGGCTCGCGCGTTACTACGTTTGGCCGATCGGCCACGTGGCCGAGATGTCATTTCCCCTTCTGGACAAGGCCAAGAACGCACGCCAAAAGGAGCGGAAATCCAAGCATGCACCGATCGCGCCCGAACTCGAGCTCACGCGCCCACCCGAGCTGACCGCCGAACAAGCGAAAGTGATCGGCGACATCCAAGCATCCTCGGGGTTTAACGCTCACCTCGTCCACGGCGTCACCGGCTCGGGAAAAACCGAGATCTACATGCGACTGCTTGAAAAAGTCGTGCAGAACGGACAACAGGGCATCGTTCTTGTTCCCGAAATTTCGCTGACTCCGCAGTTGATCGAACGTTTCACTCGCCGACTCGGGAACGCCGTCGCGGTCATTCACTCTCACCTAACCCCTCGCGAGAGAACAAATCAGTGGTGGGCGATGATCGAAGGCAAAAAACAAGTTCTCATCGGCGCGCGCTCGGCGCTCTTTTGCCCGCTCCCGAATCTGGGCATGATCGTGATCGATGAAGAACATGAATCCAGCTTCAAGCAAGACGAGAAGCTGAAATACAACGCGCGTGATGCCGCCGTCATGCTCGCGAAATTTTCCAAATGCCCGGTGGTCCTCGGCTCCGCCACTCCGAGCCTTGAGACTTGGCATAACGCGAAGTCGGGACGTTATAAATACCACGAGCTGAAACTGCGAGTCGCCGATCGCTCGATGCCGACGATCGAGGTCATCGACCTTCGGGAAGAACGAGATGTTCGCAAGCAGACCGGCGAAAACGATCTTCCGTTTTGGATGAGCCAAACCCTCTTCACCGCCGTCAAAGAGACGCTCGAAAAAAATCAGCAGTCGGCGCTCTTTCTCAATCGCCGCGGAGTCGCCCAGGCCGTCGTCTGCCCCGCTTGCGGCTACGTTCCGGAATGCCCGAACTGCGCGGTGAAACTCACTCTCCACGGAAAGAGCCACCTCCTCTGCCATTACTGCGATTATCACGAGTCGATGAAAGAGCGTTGCACCCAGTGCCCGGATGGAGAACCGAAACCCATCGGCCTCGGCACCGAGATGATCGAAAATGATTTAGTTCGACTCTTTCCGCAAGCGCGGGTCGCGCGCATGGATCGGGACGAAATCGCTTCGCGCGAGGACCTCGAAAGAATGATCAAGGACGTCGAGAATCGCGAAGTCGACATCCTCGTCGGAACGCAAATGATCGCGAAGGGTCTCGACTTTCCAGGGCTCACTTTGGTTGGAATGGTCATGGCTGACGTCGCCTTTAACCTCCCCGACTTCCGCGCGTCGGAGCGAAGCTTTCAACTTCTCACGCAGGTGAGCGGCCGCTCGGGACGACATCTCGACGAAGGGGCGGGACGGGTCATCATCCAGACCTACAACCCGGAGCACCCGAGCATCCAGTTCACCTGCGCGCACGACTTCGAGGGCTTCGCGAAGTTCGAACTCTCATTTAGAGAAATGCTCGGCTACCCGCCATTTTGGCGGCTGGCGAGTTTCCGCATCCAGGGGCTCGATTTCGAAAAGGTGACATCGACGGCGAAGCGACTGCGCACCAGAGCTCAAGCTCTTCAAGCGCGCTCACCGAACTTCGCTTCGATCGAAATCCTCGGGCCCGCGCAAGCGCCGCTCGCGAAGTTGCGCAACAATCACCGGTGGCAACTTCTGGTGAAAGGTCCTGATCCCGCCGCGCTCGTGGCCTTCTGCCGACACCTCAGCGAAAACCAAGACTGGGTTCCCGCAGCGGTCAAAGTCGTGGTCGATATCGATGCCGTTCACATGCTTTGAGCCTGACTTTAGCCTCGCGAACGGAAACAAAATCTCGTCTCTCCCGCACGAATTCCATTAGAATGGGACACGGGAGCCCAATTTGTCGGAAGCAGCAACAGAAGGCATCATCACCTGCCCCTACTGTGGGGATAACGTTCCGGGCCTCACCGCGATCGACCCCGGTATGCGTCTGCGCCTTCAAAACGAGGCGCAGGTGGAATCCGTTCCGGAGAATGTTTGCGAGGGCTGCTTCTCCCAACTCTCACGTTTGGTCTCTAAGGGCGCCGTACTTCGGGCCGAGGCCCAAGCCAAAGAGCAGAACCGCCTGATGCTCTGGCGCAACCGGGTTCAGCTCGTCAAACAAGCTAAACAATATTTGGCGCATAAGAACTTTTCCGACGCCGCCGTCTCGTACGAAAAATATCTTCGGGTTCTGGAAATCGTTTACGAAGTCAAATCGGGCGAACTCTCGCCCGACATGTTCAAAAACCAAGCTCGCGCGCAGGAGATGACCGTCATCACGTCGGTATATTGGGATCTCATGCGCATCTACGACACGCATCCGCGGTACGCCGACCGACAAACGAAGGCCGCGGAGAAACTCGCTGCTTTCGTGCGCTTCACTCCGATTTTTCCCCAGATTTTACGTAAAGCGGAGTCGCAAACGCGAACCGCGAAGAACCCGGAAGCGTTCAAGCGCTTCCTCAAGATCTCGAACTCATCGAGGCCGCGCTGCTTTATCGCGACGGCGGCGTACGATGGTTATTTTTCTGAAACCGTCTTAACCCTCTGCGAATTCCGCGACCAGTACCTAAAATCAAGTCAATCAGGTCGCAAATTCGTTCGTGCGTACTACAAAGTCTCTCCGAGAATCGCTCTTCTTCTGGATCTCCTGCCTTTCCTGAAACCCACGACACGCAAGCTTTTGACTCGCGTAGCCCGAAGCAAATTCGTGAGAAACCGCTTGAATCCCTGACTTGAGTTGGCCATTCTGCAATTCGAATGGCACAGAGCAAACCGACGAAGACTACAGAATTTGACAGCATCGTGATCGGCGCAGGGCTCGAAGGCCTGATCGCCGCTCACCAACTCGAAGGCACCGGACGCAAAGTCGCGTTGGTTGAAGGCTTCGATGTCTTGGGCGGAAACTCGCGCCCGTCACAGTCTCTCGTGGGTCCCGTTGACCACGGCTTAAAGCTCTTCCCCGAATCTCCCGAGACCGACGAAGCCCTCGATTGGCTCGAGCAGGTTCTCGGCGAAAAAATCGAGCGCGAACTCGTCGATGCTCCGCCGCTGAATTACGACGAAGGACGCTTCAAACCCTTTGTTGGCTTCGGCGACCAAAAAATCGAGACGTCCCACGAAGTCGACGCTTTCGCCAAGGGTCGGTATTACCGTCTTTCGACAACCCCGAAAGATTGGGTCCCAAAGTTGATCGAGTCGTTTACCGGAACTCTGATGACTCAATCTATCGCGACCAAACTCAGCGTCGATGATGAATTCGTGATTGAAGTTCTCATCAACGGGGCTAAGCGCATCTCGGGTCGCGAGGTTTTGTTCTGCGCGACTCCCCAGCAGCTGACGAAGCTTCTTCCCGACACGCACTTGCCGACCCGTCTTCGCCAGAAGCTTCTGAAGGGCGAATTCTGGACATCTGTTAACCTCGACCTCATCCACCGCGGAACCGTCACCGAGTCACAAGCCGTGCACGTTCTAAAAGGCGCGAACGAGGAACCGTCAGTCGGCTTGTTCTATCCGCCGACGGCCCTCCAAGATGGTCAAATTGCCCAACTCTCTCAGTGGCTGACTCTCGTTCCACGCGATACGACAGATGATTCTGAGTTGGTGGCCTCAGCCCTGAAACAAATCAAGCGACAGGTCAAGCGCGCCTATGAGACCAGCCTCGAAGGCTTGATCAAAGAGCGCATCGTCGTTTCTCCAACCAGTCACGGCGATCTGGTCGGCATCCTTCCCGAGGACGGAAAGTGGCCTAAGCTCCAGAATTTGTGGGTGATTTCAGGCTTCATGGACCCGATGAAAAACGTCATCGGCGCCATTCGCCAGGCCCGCCGCACGCTGGCAGGCATCGCCGGCGAACCGGTGGAGTTCATCGCCCATGATACGGATCTTTCCGAGGGTCCCCACCCCACCGCTTGATCGGGTGGCGCCCTCCTCGGCATACTGAATCCTTCATTGAATGCTAAATTCGAAAGCCAAATTTTTAGCCAGTTGCCTGGGATGCAGCGCTATGTTAGTCCTTGGCGACAAACTTTTCGCGTGAGGGTCCATTCGGGATTCGAGCGCAATTAACGACTCACTTCCTGTACTCCACTGGTCCTCGAAAGAGGGTTGTCAGTTTCGCCCGAAAGGCGAGATTGGCAGAACGGGAAGGCGGCATAACCAGACGGAATCATCCAAACCCACGGCGAATCACGCCATTGGTTTTGGCTCTGTTCCCATATAGAGGAGGAGTTCATGGCTCAAGTCACCATGAAAGCAATGTTGGACGCTGGCGTCCATTTCGGCCACCAAACACAACGGTGGAACCCCAAGATGAAGCCCTATGTATTCACAAGCCGGGGCGGCATCCACATCATCGATCTTCACAAGTCTGTCGATCGCGCCAAGAAAGCGGCTGATTTCGTAAAAGACATCGCCTCCAACGGCGGCAAGATGATCTTCGTCGGAACAAAAAAACAAGCCGTCGAGCCGATTCAAGAAGCGGCAAAAAAATGCGGCCAGTTCTTCGTCACGAAGCGCTGGTTGGGCGGCATGATGACAAACTTCTCGACGATCAAAGCTTCAATTGATCGTCTTCGCCGCATCGATCAGATGCGCGAAAAAGGCGAGCTCGAGTTCTTCTCGAAAAAAGAACGCGCTCGCATCGAGAAAGAATACACTCGCCTCGTTGAGTACCTGGAAGGTATCCGCGAGATGAAAGATTCTCCCTCGGCAATGTTCGTCGTCGATTTGAACAAAGAGCACATCGCGGTCGCTGAAGCACGTCGCCTCGGCATCCCCGTCGTCGGCATCGCCGACACGAACGTCGACCCCGAAATGATCGACTATCCGATCCCGGGCAACGACGACGCGATCCGCTCGATCAAGCTCTTCGCGAACCTCGTCGCCGACGCTTACCTCGAAGGCGCACAAGCTTATGAGAGCAAGCTCCGTCAGCAAACTGACAAAGCTTCCGATCTCGACAAAGAAAAAGCCGGCGAAGAAGCTCCCGCTCCCCGCCGTGGCCGTGGCCCCGCAGCCGCTGCCGCTCAGGCGACAGAGAAGAAGCCCGCAGGACCCGCGGTCGTTAAGGCCACGAAGACCCGCAAGCTCGTTGCTGCTGGTATGGCTGACGACGTCGAGATCGCTCAAGAGCTCGAAGAAGGTTCAGCAACTAAAGACGAAGGCACGGAAGAAGCATAAACTTCTCCGTGAAGCGCGCCGTTCGGCATGAGCGGCGCCGCTTCTCTCGATGCCCGACAATGACTGTCGGGCTTTTGAACACGGCGGTTCAGCCACCCCTCAAGACAAAATTTATTTATTTCTTCTTAACCTCTAGAAAAGGAATCGCAAATGACGATCTCTGCTTCAATGGTAAGAGAGCTGCGCGAAAAAACGAACGCAGGCATGATGGATTGCAAAAAAGCCCTCGAAGAAACATCGGGCGACTTCGAAAAAGCCGTCGACTGGCTCCGCAAAAAAGGTCTCAGCTCGGCTGCGAAAAAAGCCGGCCGCGTTGCTGCGGAAGGCGCGGTTGAGTCTTACATCCACGGTGAAGGCC